>JALZEL010000111.1 GCA_030862075.1 Actinomycetota bacterium
TGACCATAGCCGCCATCCTGGGCTTGGCCTTCCTGTTCAACTACTCGGGCCTAACCTACACACTGGGTCTAGCGTTCGCTACGACCGGGATTCTCTTCCCGTTCTTCGCCTCGTTCATCGGGTGGCTCGGGGTGGCTTTGACGGGCTCGGACACCTCCTCGAACGCCCTCTTCGCCAACCTGCAGAAGGTGACGGCCCAGCAGATAGGGGTCAGCCCGGTCTTGGCTGTGGGGGCCAACTCCTCAGGTGGCGTGTTGGGTAAGATGATCAGCCCGCAGAACCTCGCCGTCGGTACGAGCTCTACGGGCCTCCAGGGCAAGGAGGGCGACCTCTTCCGGCTGGTGTTGCCGTGGTCTATCGCCCTCACCGTCGTGATGTCGATCATCGTGCTCCTCCAGGCCTACGTGCTCCCGTGGATGGTCCCCTGAGGTAAGTACCGGCTCTCCACCGCCTCCCGGCGCGACTCCAGCGCCGGGAGGCGGCACTCTCGCCCATGTGTAAGCAGTTCACGCAAAACTACACGCCCTTAGGCAACGTCTACGTCCCGGCGATCTTCGCCGCCATCCCGAGCTACAGGAAGCACGGCGTCTCGAGAATGTTCTTGAAGCACCTGCTCATGTCGCTCTTCTTCGCTTTAGGCAAGTACCGGTGGGCAAACCGCATCGAATACGAGTTCGGTAGCTACGAACCGTAGCGCGGAGACGCTCGACCTCGCGCTCCTCTTCGCTACTGCTCCGAACTTTGGGCACCCTTGGGGTGTGCACGCCAAGGGGCCGCTTTCACGCTCGACCTGAATTGCTTCCGAAAAGGAGCAGATCGTGGTTCGAGCCCCGAGCGATGCCGCTACCCAGCGCCGTCTTCGGCCTCTTTCCTCAGCCGCTCCATAAGCAGGCCGCCCTCGCACTCTCGATCTAGATCCTGCTCAAGTCGGTACTCCCTGCCGAGGTCGTCTAGTGCTTAGGCCAGGCTTCCTCGCCGCTCCTCCAGCACTGCCCGCGACCTGACCAAAGAAGAGGCATCTATCTCCATCCGAGAACGAACCATCTGCCCCCGACTAACCCCGAGCACCAGAGTAACCCGAGTAAACGGGGCACAAACCGTTAGACGGTCTCCTGTCTTTGGCGCGCTCCGGGATCGTACCCGCCGTCCCTGGTTGGCCTGAGAACCCCGCGTTCGAGCCGCCGCCCGCACCCCGGACAATGGGTTACACGTTCTCCGTGGGTCTCGCTCGTCTTCAGGCCGTCGGAGAATACCAGCGCGTATCCCGACTCTTTCCACCAGAGCTCGGACCAGATCTCGTACCCGCACCCGCAATACGCTATAGCCACCATCTTCCCCTCTCCTCGTACGAACGCAGCCGGTTGTTAACAAGGATACATGATTGCACCTCTACGCTGCAACGTCTTTGCATCCTTGCATGCAATTCATTTGCACCTTTCGCGCCTTATTGACCAAAGCTCCGGCACCGGGCGCGAAAAGGGACCGATCTTGGAGGTCCGAGATAGGCTATGATAGGAACAAAGCCGGTTCCTAGGAAAGGCCGGCCAGCGTCGGTTCTTCGGCGTCGCTCTAGGAAAGGAGGGCATTAACCGTGCGCGTCGCGCTCTTCATCACGTGCTTCAACGACACCCTCTTCCCGGAGACGGGGCGGGCAACCGTCGAGGTCCTCGAACGCATGGGGCTGGAGGTGGACTTCCCCTTCGAGCAGACCTGCTGCGGCCAGATGCACTTCAACACGGGGTATCAGCGCGAGGCGATCCCGCTGGTTCGGCGCTTCGTGCGGGTCTTCAAGGACTACGAGGCTGTCGTCGCGCCCTCGGGCTCTTGCGTCGGCATGGTCCGCGAGCTCTACCCGATGGCCGCCGGGCTCGCGAACGATGAACAACTCCTCCACGAGGTCGAGGAGCTTAGCACCAAGGTCTTCGAGCTCTCGGAGTTCTTGGTAAAGAAGCTCAGGATCACCGACGTCGGCGCCTACTACCCACACCGGGTCACCTACCACCCAACCTGCCACTCCTTGAGGATGTTAAAGGTTGGAGACGCGCCTTTGGAGCTCCTTAGGGCCGTGCGGGGCATAGACTTCGTCGAGCTGCCCGAGGCCAAGGAGTGCTGCGGCTTCGGGGGGACGTTCGCGATCAAGAACGCGGACACCTCGATCGCGATGCTCGGAGACAAGCTCCGGCACGTCCTTGAAACCGAGGCCGAGGTCTGCACCGCCGGAGACAACTCGTGCCTGATGCACATAGGCGGCGGACTCAAGCGCCAGAGGGCCGGCGTCGCGACCGTGCACCTCGCCCAGATACTCGCGAGCACAGAGGAGAGGTAGATGACACCGAAAACTAGAGCCTCCGACGCCTTCTCCGAAGGCAAGACCCCGCACTTCGAGGAGTCCGCCAGGGAGAGCCTCGCCGACACGCAGCTCAGGCGGAACCTCGGCAAGGCCACCCAGAGCATACGAAGAAGAAGGGCCTCGGCCGTCGCGGAGATGCCCGATTGGGAGGAGCTCAGGGAGGCGGGATACGCCCTAAAGAAGCGCGTCATGCGCCACCTCGACGAGTACCTCTTGCGGCTAGAGGAATCGGTGACACGGGCCGGGGGGCACGTCCACTGGGCGCGGGACGGCGAAGAGGCCAACCGCATCATCGCCGGGATAGCCAAGAGCCACGACGCCAGAGAGGTAGTCAAGGTCAAGTCCATCGCGAGCGACGAGACCAAGCTCAACGAGCATCTCGAAAGGGAGGGCATACGGGCCTTCGAGACTGATCTTGCGGAGCTCATCATCCAGCTCGCCGATGAGACCTCCTCTCACATACTGGTACCGGCCATACACAAGAACCGGTCCGAGATCCGGGAGCTCTTCCTGCGCGAGCTCGCCGTCGAAGAGCTCTCCGACGACCCACCCGACCTCACCAACGTCGCTCGTCTATATCTGCGCGAGAAGTTCCTCAAGGCAAAGGTCG
>JALZEL010000137.1 GCA_030862075.1 Actinomycetota bacterium
GAAGAGGAGGACGGGGCATGGGTAGACGAAGGAACGCGGGCGGTATGGGCGACTTGGCGGCCCTGGTCTTGCGCTTGGTGCTGGGCCTGTTTATGGCCGGGCATGGATCGCAGAAGTTGTTCGGGTGGTTCGAGGGGCCCGGTTTACAAGATACCAGCCAATTTATGGAGTCCATCGGCCTACAGCCCGGTCGTCCCTGGGCCATCACGGCAGGCCTCTCCGAATTCGGAGGAGGCTTGCTCATGATTCTTGGGCTACTCAACCCGGTTGGTCCCCTCGGAGCAATAGGATCTATGGTGATGGCCACGGTGAAAGTTCACGCGGACAAACCCATCTGGGTAACGGAGGGAGGTGCTGAATTGCCCGCGACTAATATGGCTGCCGCAATGGCCCTTATGCTGAATGGTCCCGGTAAGTATTCGCTAGACAGGGCGCTGCGCATCCAGTGGCCGCGTTGGCTGGTAGCCATACTCGGATTAGTGACCATCGCCCTGACGGTTGCCGTCGCGACTAGAGGTGCACCTCCACCTCAGGAGGCCGAGGACGAGGCTCGCGAAGAGCTGGCGGGCGAGGAGGAGTAGGGCTGCTGTAGCCTAGGAGAGGTAGGCGAGCTGCATAGGCATAGCCCGGCTAGCCCAGGTCTGCTTATGCTTTCTGGCCCCTAAGTTTCCGAGAACCTTGATTCGGAAACTCAGCATAGCCCCGGTCCAACAGAGCTACCCCCGCAACGTAATAGGGTCGAGGAGATCTCCATCATCCTCCTTCGCCCCGATATCATCGCGATGAACAGGACCAGCGGCGCGGATGAGACAAAGGCCCTCCAGAGAACGAGAAGGTCGGAGGGCCTCAATAGTCAGGCTGGCCGGAGCCCCTAACGTAAGGACACCAGCCACAGCCTGTGCGTGCTCTTGCGTCCTACCCTGATTGGCAAGCCATAAACAAAAGGCCAGAGCCCCGCAGCACCCCCGGCCACTGCCACGACGTCACGCCGTGGGCTCATCTCAACAGAGTGCCTCTATGTCTCAAGCTACTCTGTCTATTGGTCCATACCTCCTGCTCAAGGTACAGTTCCAACACCACTATTATTCCCCGGATCTCCTAGCTCAACCCGGAAAAGCCGGAGCCCCTACACAGAAGGGCTCCCGGCCTAAAAGCGGCGTTCTGTCAGCTCCCGCGCCCTCTCAAACGTTGCAAGAAGCTTGTGAATGAGCCTCTCCCCGGGTGCCGCCAGACGCACCCGGAATGTTAGCTGAATCAGGTGGGCCAACCGGCTCTGCTTGAACGAGACGAGGGATAGGAGAGCCCCCAGGCTTGCCCACAGCATTGCTGTTGCCCAAACACTCGTCTGCCGGTACTCTCGCGTCGTCTATGGCCAGAGCTAGGGCACTCAATGCTCCTACTATCAGGACTGGGACGAAAGCCACGGCTAATTCCCCCTTCACTTGGGTCAGGTTCCCTGTTCGTAGTAGAAGACCATGTTGGACACGTGGGAGAACGAGTTCTCGAATATTTTATCTGCTCGGTAAGCAGTTGATCGAAAACCCTGCTCGGCACTGCTCACCTCCTATGTTTTAAGTATTCTACTCTTGTCCCATCGAGGACGGCCGACCCGCCGCCGGAGAGGCATCGAAAACGCAGGATAACGCTTTCCTTGTCCGTGCAATCACAGTATGGTAGCTTCTCTTTCGGTAACTTTCGGGGGCGGGTGAAATTCCCGCACCGGCGGTGAATCCGCGGGGGATATGAGCCCCCTGGACAGCCCGCGAGCCCTCGTGTCACGAGGGTTGAGCCGGTGAAGGCCTAGAAGACGTGGCCGTAGTCCGGCGCCGACGGTAAGAGTCCGGATGGGAGAAAGGAAGCTGTGGTTCGGGACGGGTTCATGCAACGCGCCCGCGAACTCGCGGAGCACGGGCGCTACACGGCGGCCCCCAATCCCCTCGTCGGGGCGGTGTTGGTACGTGAAGGCGCGGTAGTCGGCGAGGGCTGGCACGCCCGCGCCGGGGGAGATCACGCGGAGGTCGCGGCCTTGCGAAGCTCAGGTCCCGCCGCCGAAAGAGCCGAGCTGCACGTGACGCTCGAGCCCTGCAATCACCACGGCCAGACGCCCCCCTGCACCGATGCCATCTTGAGGGCTGGCGTGAGGAAAGTCGTGGCCGGGCACCTCGACCCCAACCCGAAGATGCGGGGGCGCAGCGTAGACCTACTGCGCAAGGCAGGCGTCGAGGTCGAGGTCCTCAATGACCCATACTTCGAGAAGCAGAACGAGCAGTTCGCGCACCTCATGCGCACGGGGCGGCCCTTCGTGCACGTCAAGCTTGCGACGGCTCTAGACGGCAGGATCGCCGCGTCGGGCGGCGAGAGCAGGTGGATCACGGGTGAGGCCGCGAGACATCGAGCACACGAGCTTCGGGCCGAAGCCGGGGCCGTGCTCGTCGGCGCCGGCACCATCCGGACGGACAACCCGCTCCTCGTCCCCCGTGGCCTCTCCGACGATCCTCCGCCCGTTACTCGTGTCGTCCTCGACCCTGATTTGAGCGTGCGAACCGATAGCCAGCTTGCCCGGACGGCTTATACGGACCCGGTCGTCGTCTTTGCGAGCGAGGACGATGACGGCAGCCGCGCGGACAGGTTGCGCGCTTCGGGGATTGAAGTCGTGCCGGCGCCGGTCGTGGGTGGGGAACTGGATCTCGTCTTCGTGCTTGAGGAACTGGGCCGGAGGGGGACCCGGAGTGTACTCGTCGAGGGGGGTGGGGAGACCGCCGGACGTTTCGTGGGCTGGGGGCTTGCCGACAAGATAACCCTGTTCTACGCCCCGAAACTGCTCGGGCAGGAAGGAGTACCGCTGGTGGGTTCCCTAAAGGTCGCCGGCATAGACGATGCCCCCGGGTTCCGCATCGAGGCCGTGGAGCGGGTCGGGGAGGATTTTGCCGTAACGCTGTACCCGTTAGGGAAAGAGGAGGACCTTGTTCACCGGGCTGGTTGAGGGAACGGGGCGCGTGATCTCCGTGGAAGAGGACGGTATGGCGCAGCTCGCGATAAATGTGGGGCACCTCGCCGTAGGCATCGGTATGGGCGACTCCGTCTCGGTCAACGGCGCGTGCCTTACGGTCAACGAGATGGAAGGGGATATCCTCGTCTTCCATGCGATGCCCGAGACCCTGCGCCGGACAGCGTTGGGAAACCTTGCGGAAGGAGATCTCGTCAACCTGGAGCGGGCGATGACTCCCGAGACAAGGTTTGGAGGGCACATCGTGCAGGGGCATGTAGACGGGGTGGGAGAAGTACTGGCGGTGCAACCCGAGGGTGGGGCCGAGATCTGGGAGTTCTCGGCGCCCGTAGACGTTCTCAAGTACGCTGTCGGGAAGGGAAGTGTGTGCGTGGACGGGATCAGCCTCACCATCGTCTCCCTCAAGGAGAACTCGTTTACCGTCTCGATCTTGCCCCACACGAAAGAGGCGACGAACCTGCGGGACCTCTCGGTGGGAGACCGGGTGAACCTGGAGGCGGACGTCATAGGCAAGTACGTGGAGCGGCTGCTCACGCCGCGGTTGGACAAAGGTTTACAGACTTCTGAGAGGAGCGTGGAAGATGCCGTTTAGCCCGATAGAAGAGATAGTAGAAGAGATCAAAGCCGGAAAGATGGTCATCGTTTGCGACGACGAGGACCGGGAAAACGAGGGCGACCTGACGATGGCTGCCGAACTCGTGACCGC
>JALZEL010000145.1 GCA_030862075.1 Actinomycetota bacterium
GGTTCCGGGTGGGTTGGTTCTTTGCGTCGTTCCGCCCGGAATCCTTGTCCCTGAAGAACAAAATCGGCGCGCCAACGTGATACACAACACGCGTATCTTCGATCTCGAGCAGCCGCGTACTATGGCGATGCCGATCCATCCCGCCCACCAGCAGGCCGGCTACTCTTATCTCCTCCACCGCCACCACGAGGATGAGTACCGGCCCGAGGAGGCCGGACCGCGCACCGGCGCCGCCGGGGTAATAATCTGCGGGGAGCACACCGGCACCCACATAGACGCCCTCTGCCACCAGTCCGACGCCCTCGTGCTGTACGATGGAGTCGCCGTGGATGGCCGGGTCCAGACTTCGCGTGGCTTCACCACCTTAGGCGTCGAAGAGATACCGCCCATCATCGCTCCCGGCTTGCTCCTCGACGTAGCTGCCAAGGAGGGCGTCGGCTCTTTGGAGTCCGGCTACGCCGTGACCGACGAGGATCTAAAGGCTTGCTGCGAGCGCCAGGGTGTGACGGTAGAACCTGGAAGCGTGGTGCTCGTGCGGACCGGTAACGACAGCTTCTGGGACGAGCCCGAGCGCTATCTCGCCGGGCCGGGGGTGGCGTCGAGCGCCTCGTACTGGCTTGCGGAGAAGCGGGTCCTGGCCGTCGGGGCGGACAACATGGCGTGGGACGTACCGGGGATGAAAGACCCCGACCTGGGATGCTTCTTGCCCGGACACCTCATACTCCTCGCCAGACGCGGCATCTACATAATCGAGAACCTCCGGCTGGACGAGCTGGCGATCGCCGAGGCCTACCGCTTCGGCTTCGTCTGCACGCCCTTGAAGTTCGTCGGGGCCACCGGCTCGCCGGTCAGACCCGTAGCGCTCGTCCCCGAGAACTCTCGATCCTGATCAATAAGTCTCCTTAGAGCCACTCCCCGTTCTCTACCTCGTTCGTGTGCTGGCCCAGAGTCGGCGGGGGGTGCCGGATCGGGAGCCGCTCGCCGTCCACCAGGACCGGCGAAGCCAGCAGCTTGATCTTTCCTGCCGCCGGGTGATCGACATCGCGCAGGATGCCCGAGCTCAACACGTGTCCGTCCGAGAACACATCCGCCAGCGTGTTGACCGGGCCGATAGGCACCCCGGCGTCCCGGATCTCTTCTGCCCACTCGTCCGCCGGCTTTTTGGAGAACTCCTTTTGCAAGATGGCGACGAGCACTTCGCGGTTCGCGACCCGGTCGGGGTTCTTGGCGAAGCGTTCATCTTCGGCCAGCTTCGGGCGACCGATGGCGCGGCACAGGTTCTCGAACTGGGTGTCGTTACCGACGGCGAGCGCGATCTTTTTGTCCGAGGCGTCGAAGGTCTGATAGGGGACGATGGAGGGGTGAGCGTTCCCCAAGCGGCCCACGTCCTCACCCGAGACGAGGTACTCCTGGGCGCGGTTGGCGAGCCAGGAGAGCTGGCTCTCGAAGAGCGGCACCTCGATGCGCGTGCCTTCCCCCGTCTCGGCGCGCCTGTACAGGGCGGCTAAGGTAGCCATCGCTGCCTGAAGGCCGCAGACCATGTCCGCAGCCGCTACGCCGACCTTCGTTGGCTCGCCGTCGGGGAAGCCGGTGATGCCCATTATGCCGCCGCGAGCTTGTACGAGGAAGTCGTAGCCCGGACGTTCTTCGTCCTCGCCGGGGCCGAAGCCCGTGATCGAGCAGTACACGATGCCGGGGTTGAGCTTCCTCAGGGCCTCGTAGCCGAGCCCCAGCTTCTCCAGGGAGCCGCGCCTCCAGTTCTCGATCAGGACGTCCGCCTCGGAGACGAGCTTCTTCACCCGATGCAACCCTTCCGGGTCTTTGAGGTCTATGCCGGTGGACCGTTTGTTGCGGTTCACCGAGAGGAAATAGGCTGATTCGCTCCCCGCGAAAGGCGGACCCCAGTGGCGGGTGTCGTCGCCGCGCTCGGGGTGTTCGACCTTGAGGACGTCTGCCCCGAGGTCCGCGAGCATCATCGTCGCGTAAGGACCGGCCAAGACTCGCGAGAGGTCGAGGACCCTTACTCCTTCAAGCGGGAGCACGGAGTTCCTAGCCGCAGTAGTTTCTTGAAGCGTTTTCCCGGGCGCCGGGGAGAGTACGCTCGCCGACGAAGGCGTGGACGTACTCTTTGAGACCTTCCTGCTCTTTCGTCGGCGAGATGTTCAGCACGGTTCATACTCCCTTCCCGATCCACCGTTCGCCCAAGTATAGCGAAGGTTTGGATACACGCCGCTCGTGTAGCGGAGCCTCGCACGAGCCCTCTGGGGGCGTTCTCGAAACCAGCCGTTCTGGCATATCGTACTTACCAACGACAGTATACGGATAATGGGAGAGAGCGTATGTCCAGATAAGGGCACTACGGTGGACGAGTTCGGCAAGCCCGACATGCTCGTATCGTCGAGGTCGAGCGCCTGTCTTCGGGCGAGGGCAAGTCCTCGTTGAGGTCGGGAGGGGTGAAGGACGTGTCCGTCGGCGACCGCATCGGGATCCTCATCGGGATGGGCAACTACGCCGCGCACGTCGCGGCGCCGGCTCAAAGCCTGATCCAATCCCCGACGGGATAGACTTCGATGAGGTAGCCGCTATTCCCATATAAGGGCTCACCGCCTACCACGTGCTCCATAACTCCGGCCAGCTCAAAGAAGGAGAGAGCGTGCTCGTTCACGCCGTGGCCGGGGCGTCGGGTCCTTGGACGTCCAGAAATGCTGGCTAGCTCTAGATCACCGAGCTTGCGGGCCCGCCGGCGACGTAGATAGTCTCACCGCTGATGTACGCGGCCTCGTCGGAGACGAGGAAGGCGACGACGTTGGCGACGTCTTCGACGCGGCCGAAGCGCCTTAGGGGGATGTTCTTGGCGAAACGCTCCTTCATGTCCTCCATGGTTATCCCGACGCGCTCGGCTGCTTCCCTGGTCATCTCCGTCTCGATCCAACCCGGCGCCACCGCGTTGACGTTGACGTTGAACCGCCCGAGCTCCAGGGCCAACGTGCGCGCCATAGCCTGCAGACCCGCCTTGGCCGCGGAGTAGTTGACCTGCCCCTTGTTCCCCAAAGCCACGATCGAGCTGGTCATCACGATCTTGCCGTACTCCTGCTCGACCATGTACTTCTGGACGGCCTGGGAACACAGGAAACTGCCCTTCAAGTGGACGTCCAAAACCTTGTCCCAGTCGTCCTCACTCATCTTGAAGAGGAGGTTGTCGCGCAAGAGACCCGCGTTGTTGACCAGGATGTCGAGCCGCCCGAAGTGGTTGGCGACCTCGTCGAACGCCGCGCCGACCTGCTTGAAGCTCGATACGTCGCACGCGACCGCGATCGCCTCCTGCCCGGCGTCCTTGACGGCCATCACCGTGTCGTGACCCGCCTCCGCGGAGAGGTCCAGGACGGCGACGTTGGCGCCCTCCTGCGCCAGCTTTATCGCCTCCGCCGCCCCAATGCCCCTCCCGGCACCGGTTACGACCGCCACCCGTCCGTCGAGTCTACCCACGCCGACCACCTCACTTCTCGGATGTGACCGGCATGCATCGACGTGCCGGTACAAACCAGTTTACATTCCTGCAACGGGACTCAATTATATACAAAACGAACCTATGTGTTCAACGCAGATAAAAACGACGTATGTGTCGTGGGAGAGGCCGGGCCGTCTAGCCCGTGCCGCAAAACGGAGGCCTCCTCCCCAAAGTTGGGGAGGAGGCGCGGGCTTCTTAGGATCTCATGTAGACGCCGCCGTTCACGTCGAGCGTGGCGCCGGTCATGTAGTCGTTCTCGATGCAGAAGCGGACGGCCTGGGCAATCTCTTCGGGTTGACCGAAGCGGCCCATCGGGATCCTCTTGAGGATCTTCTCCTGCATCTCCTCGGGTATCGCTCCGACCATGTCTGTCTCGATAAAGCCCGGACAGACGGCGTTGACGGTGATGCCGCTGCCGGCGAGCTCCATGGCGGCCGTCTTCGTGTATCCGAGCAAGCCAGCCTTCGCCGCCGAGTAGTTCGCCTGGCCCATGTTCCCCGCCTCGCCGACGAAGGAGCTCATATTGACGATCGAGCCGCTCTCCTGCTCCATCATGTGCGGGAGCGCCGCGTGCACGGTGTAGAAGCAGCCGTTCAGGTCGAGCTGGACGACCTGATCCCAGCTCTCCACATCGAGCTTGTCTATCGTGGCATCGGCGTTTATGCCGGCATTATTGACCAGGATGTCGACCCGACCGAACTGCTCCACCGTCTGGTCGATCAGCTTCTGCGCCTCTTCGGGGTCCGAGACATCCGCCTGGATTGCCACCGCTTCGCCCCCGCCTCCGATCTGGTTGATCTTCTCGGCCACCTCTTCGGCCGGTCCCTGGCTGCCGGAGTAGTTGACCACGACCTTGGCGCCCTCACGGCCCAGCTCTTCGCATATCGCGGCCCCTATGCCCCGGCTTCCGCCCGTCACCACCGCAACCGCCCCTTGCAAGTTCAAAACGGCCTCCCTTCCCGTAAAGTCTTCTTCCGAAGAGCGTTTATTGCCGTTCCCGAACCTAATCAAACTATGTGTGCAGCGCACCCAACCCTGCGAGCACCCCCGACC
>JALZEL010000148.1 GCA_030862075.1 Actinomycetota bacterium
ATCGAAGGGCAACGGTACTGCGTACCACTACTACGTCTGCAAGCGGCGCCAAGAGCGCCGGCAGGAGTGTGACTGTACGCAGAGGTCCGTCAGGGCGGTCGAGGTCGAGCGGGCGGTGTGGGGACTCCTCTCAGACCTCCTGGTGGACCCCGAGAGTATACGGAGTGGCATGGAGCGCCTGATAGAGCAGGAGCGGGCTACCCACGTTGGAGATCCGGAGCGGGAGGCGGAGGCCTGGGCGCGGAAGATCGCCGAGTGCGACAGGCGGCGCTGTGCCTACCAGGACCAGCAGGCCGCTGGGTTGATGACCCTGGAGGAGCTTGGGGCGAGGCTTAAGGAGCTAGAGAGCACCCGCACGAGCGCCGAGCGCGAGTTAGTAGCCCTCAAGGATCGCCGGCGCCGCGTAGAGGAGCTTGAAGAGGACCGAGACGCCCTGCTGGAGTCCTTGGCCGGTATGTTGCCGAAGGCCTTGGACGACCTCACAGGGGAGGAAAGGAGTCGTATCTATCAGATGCTCAGGCTAGAAGCCATGCCCGTCCCGCAGGGTGGGTATGAGGTTAGCGGGGCGTTATGTACTTTTGCAGCCCCGTCAGGATGAGGTCGAGGCCGAACTCGAACTCGGCGTCGCGGTCGGCCTCTTCGAGGGTGGGCGCCTCGAGCAGGCGAGACTCATCTTCAGGAGGGCCGGGACGATCACTTTTGGGATCCAGGGCGAAGCCCTGGATCTCGGCGAGAGAGTACCCGACGGTGTAGCTCGAAAGCGCCCGGAAGGCGTGCAAAGCTGGTACCGTGCCGAAGCCTGCGCCGCGCAGGAGCTCGAATATTCTCAAGGACTCGACGGTGTTGAGGGGCCGCATGGCGAAGAGCGGGAAGACGTTGGGATGTTCGCGGGCAAGCTGCCGGTACGACCGGAACGCCTCCCGGATGCGCTCCTCCCAGCCACCAGAGCCGTCCAGCGGGATCTCCAACCGCTCGAGCAAAACCCTCACCATCCCGTTGAGCAGCGCCTCCTTGTTCGGGACGTGGTTGTAGAGCGACATCGCCTCCACACCCAACTCCCTCCCGAGCCTGCGCATGCTCAAAGCCTCGAGCCCCTCGCGATCCGCGAGCTTTATCGCTGCCTCCAGGATCCGACGCCTACTCAGCGGTCGACGCCCGCCCACGCTACCCACACCCCAGACCAACGACCATCGACGACCGACCCCCCTCAACGCCAAAGGTTCCTCCCGAAAACACCTTGACAGCTTACACCAAGCCCTGTACACTTACAGCGTAAGCATACGGCGTAAGTAACCGCGGGAAGGAAGGTGGCATGGGCAAGTCCCGGGTACCCGGCGAAGTCAAGGAGGTTGAGCTCGGTCTGGTCATTGTCCGGTACCGCGAGGTGGGGGACGGTGAGCCCGTCGTATTCGTGCACGGGCTCCTGGTGAATGGGTAGCTCTGACGCGATGTCGTACCGCCGCTCGCGGAGAGGCTACGTTAACAACGTCGTGCGTGACATCTCGAACCGCTACACCCTCGAGGTCGCGCAGACGTTCCTTTCCTTCCGCAAGCCGGTCCTGCTCGCCTGGGGCGAGGACTACCCGTTCTTCCCCTTGCGCGTCGCCGAGCGTATCCAAAGAGCTTTTCCGGGCGCAGAGCTCGAGCGGATCGTCGGCTCTGGCGCCTTCGTCCCCGAGGATCAGCCGCGGCTGCTGGCCGAGCTCACCCAGAATTTCTTGAAGCGGCGCACGGATGTCGAGAACGCCCGGTAACACGGAGAGGCCAGGAGAGGAGGCGTTGGTCGTGGATATACCGACGGTAGGAGGAAAGGGTGTGGGGCTGCTCCCTCTGCTGCGCGGGGATGCCGCGTCCCTAGCCGTGTTCTTCGGGACGGGGCACGTCGGTCCTTTAAGCATAGTCGCGCTCATGCTGCTTGGCGCGATCCCCGGGGTGGTTGGCGGGGTGCTGTTGGTGATTTAGGCGGTAGTCTCCCTCTTAGTCTGCCTTCGGTGCTACCTTTGGGTCGAGGAGCGCGAGCGCCGCGAGAGGACTGCGGTACTCGCGTTCACCGAGATGCTTCGCCTGTCCTCCAGGGTCATAGAGCTGTACTCGCGGCCGGCCTCTTCGCCGGCCGAGGGAACGAACGCAGCGGAGGTGTTCGCCCTGTACCGGCAGGCTCATCAAGCACTAGAGTCGGGGGACCCCTGGCGCGCCGAGGAGATAACAGAACGCGGCATCTCTCTGGCCGACGAGCTTTTGGCAGGCAAGGCGGACGAAGTCTCGAGCACCGGTGTGGCGCTCCGGTCCGCCGCCCGTAGGTGCGTAAGGCAAAGCGGAGCAGAAAGGAGCAGGACATGGAGATGCTGGCGCTACTCCAGTCGGACCCGGAGGCGTTCAAGGACGCGTTCAAGCTGTTGGGTGTCGGCGTCGCGGCCGGCGCGGGGGTCATCGGCGCTGGCGCGGGGATGGGCTACCTGGTCGGGCAGACCATAGCCTCCATTCACCGCCAGCCGGAGGCCTTTGACCAGACGAGGACGTTGATGTTCCTGGGGATAGGGCTGGTCGAGACACAGGCCCTTTTTGGCATCGTCTTCGCCCTCCTGCTTGCTTTCGTCCTCTAGAGAAGAAGGCAAAGAAGCTAAGAGGAGAGTTAGATGGTGAAACGCGCCCTGCAATGGCTCTTGCCGGCTCTCGTCGTGGCCCAAATCCTCCTCGTTTGGGCGAATCTTCTGAGCCTGCACGACGCCGTGCTCGTCGTGGTCGGGATCGAGGCGTTGCTACTCCTCGTGGGCGCGAGACAGCTATTTGCCGCGACACGCCGCTATCGGAGGGGGCGACGTAATCGTCCTCAGGCGAGCCGGCTCCCCCGCCCGTTCTTCCGGGTCGGAAACTAGCCGAATGGGTGATGTTGGCGCTCGTGCGCAGGTGTACATTCTCCGAAAAGATCCTTGAGATAGGAGGAAATCATGGAGAATCAGGCCAGCGGCGCGAGCGCTTTGGGCGTGCTCTCGGAGGGTATGGCCGACGCGGTCGAGAAGATCGGGCCTTCGGTCGTGCAGGTCAATGGACGGAGACGCCGACCGGCTAGCGGCGTGGTCTATGCCGACAGGAACGTACTGACCGCGAGCCACGTCGTGGAGCGAGAGGAGGACCTCTCGGTCGTAACACACGAGGGCCGTACCCTGGAGGCACGCTTCGTCGGTAGGGACCCCGCAAACGATCTGGCTGTCCTCGAGGCAGCGGACCTTGGAGAGACGGTGGCAGAGCCCGCGGCGGGGGGAGTGCGGGTAGGCCAGATCTCGCTCGCCGTCGCCCGTCCTAACCGCGAGGGGATAAGAGCGAGCTTCGGCGTCGTGAGCTCCGTCGGCGGTCCTTTGCGCACGGGAAGGGGGACGAGGCTGGAGAGGTACGTCCAGACCGACGCGACGCCCTACCCCGGCTTCTCGGGCGGGCCGCTGATAAACGCCGAAGGAGACGTGCTCGGGATCACGACGCTCGGTTTCGCCCGGGGAGTGGCGTTGGCCGTTCCTGCCGACGTCGCCTGGGACGTCGCCGGGACCCTCGCGGAGCGCGGCTCCGTCAAGCGTGGGTACTTGGGCATCCTCAGCCAGCCCGTCCGCCTGCCCACCGCCCAGCGCATGGGTCTGGAGGCAGGGGGTGGTCTGCTCGTCGTCGGCGTCGATGAAGACAGCCCTGCGGGCAAAGGCGGGGTGCTGGTCGGCGACATCCTCGTCTCTTTGGATGCTACGACCGTCGCGGACACCGAAGAGCTTCTGGCGCTCCTTACGGGCGACAAGGTCGGACGCGAGGTGCCGGTGGGGGTGGTCCGCGGGGGCGAGCAGAAGACGTTGCACGTGACCGTCGGCGAGCGTGGCTAGGGGGTAAGGGATGAGCTTGGAATCCATGAGCCCTCTGGAAGGATCCGGCGTGACAGGCGCTTTGGCGGCGGCGATGATCGAGGGCTTGCTCCCCGGCGTCGTGCAGGTGCAGAGTAGCAGGGGCCGCGGAGCGGGGGCCGGGTTTGTCTGGTCCTCTGACGGCTCCGTGATGACCAACCACCACGTCGTCGCTGGCTCGGGGAGGGTACACGTCGTTCTCGCGGACGACCGCTCCTTCGGCGCGGAGGTCGTGGGGCAGAGCCGACGGTTGGATCTCGCGATGCTCCGGCTCCGGGACGCGCCGGCGGAGGATCTACCCACGTTGCCTATCGGAGACTCCGACTCTTTGCGCGTGGGCGAGCTGGTCTTCGCCGTCGGGAACCCTTGGGGTCGCCGTGGGGCGGTGACGGCGGGGATAGTGAGCGGTCTCGGGACCGCGGGAAGACCCTTCGGACGGGCGCGCTACATCCAGTCCGACGCTTACCTCGCGCCCGGAAACTCCGGCGGGCCGCTCGTGAACGCCAGGGGAGAGATTGTCGGGGTGAACGCCATGATCTTCGGTGGCCTGTCGCTCGCCATCCCGATCAACACCGCCGGCGCCTGGGTGTCGGGCGGCCCCAGAGCGGGGCGAAGCTCCCGCCCCCGTCTGGGCATCCGGGCGCAAGGGGTTGTGTTGCCCGCCTCCTCACAAGAGACGGCGGGGCAGGAAACGGGTCTTATAATCGTCGCCGTGAACCCTCGCGGTCCCGCCGCCCGGGCTGGCCTCCTCGTCGGGGATGTGCTGCTTAGCGTGGCCGATGAGCCGGTCGGAGACACCGCCTCCCTGCCAGACTCTCTCGCGCGGGCCGCAAGCTCCGGGAGCGCCGTCCGCCTGCGCGTGATGCGCGGCAGCAAGGTGCGAGAGCTCGGGGCGAACCTGGAGGATTTGGGTCGCTCTCGTAGGCGTGGTGCATGATAGCGTGACCTTGTGAGCGAAGGCGCTCCCACGCGCGTTTACGTCGTGGCTCCGACTGCCCTGGAGCGGTCGGGGCTGCGCGCGATGCTCGCGGAGGCCGGGGCGGAGACCGGCGTCCTCTTGGTGGGCGAGGCGGCCACGCTCGACGAAACCGATTCATGGCTCTCCGAAGCTGACGTCGTCGTGGTGGTGGCGGGCGATGGTCTCCTCGAAGAGGCTGCGCGCGCCGTCGCCGAGGAGGGGACGCAGGCGATCCTGCTGCTCTCCGACGACGACCGCTCGGTCCCCGTGCTCCGCTCGCT
>JALZEL010000158.1 GCA_030862075.1 Actinomycetota bacterium
AAATGCTCGACCGGCGAACTAGTCTCGTTGCTCCTCGGGCCGTACAAGGGCATAGAGTGGGTGTTGTTTGATCCCCCTCTAGGAGAGCGCTTCGTGGCAGGGAGTACACAGGCGGACCTCATGAGCCAGGAACGTTTCATAGAGCACCTCTTGGATTAACCTTTGCCGGCACCCCAACGGCACCAAACCTCGTCGTGCTCCCACCACCGATGAACCGCTGTCCGGTATCTTTGGTCCAAGAAAGAGCATTACCCGGAGAAAGGGAGGGACAAAGTGGAAGCTACGCCAGCCGAGTCGAATCCGTACATCATGGCGCGGTCAGATGGTGGGGGAACACGACCCTCAGGAGATGAAGGTTCCTCCGTTGCCGGTCCTCGGGCCGTCCGGACCAGCGTCACCAAAGGGACGTACAGCAAGGAGGACTGGTTACCCCTGGCATCGGCCGATCCCGCCTTCTGGCTCAAAGGAGCTGATCACTGGGGCTAGAACCGGCCCACCGGAAGTGACATCCATCTGCGAGAAGCCCCCCCAAAAAGCGAATTCATAGCGTTCAACGAGGTGCCTTGGAGGGGGTGATCGAGACGCGCACTCTAATAGCCTTTGAGGAACAATACCGCGTCTACAGGGAGTTTATCGGAAGCGCCATTCAGTCGCACCGCCCCCACATCGTAGTGGCGGTCGCGAGGCTGGACAAATTAAAGGACGAGGTGACACGCTTTGACCCTCATCTAGTTATCTGCAGCCAGCCCAACACCGTCGAATCCAATGGCAGGCCCGCGTGGTTCGAGCTGCCCCCGGACCCCGACCGGTTCGCCAAGCTCTGCTTCGATGGGGAACGCTCGGAAACGGCCAACCCCGCCCTGGAGGAGCTGCTTCGGGTCGTCGATGATACGGAGAGACTCATCCGCACCAAGCCCGATTCCGGTAACTGTTAGAGGAGAGCGTAACCAGCGAAGGTGCTGGTATCAACGAGGCACTCGGCTGAAGGGAGTGCCAACGGCCGAGAAGGCAAAAGAATGGCTCAAATACCGATTGTTCGGCTTAGATATGCTGGATAAGGGGAGCCGACGAGCGGACTCGAACCGCTGACCTAATCTCATTACGAATGAGCTGCTCATACATTTACGCAGCCGCAGCTTTAAGGCTACGTCGCAGACCCCTCTGAAACCTTTTCGGACCGTTTCTTGTCGGCAATTCGGTGAATAACCTCAGTCTGTTAACTAGAATTAGCGGCCTGCCGAGGAGGTGTGGGCCTTCTCCACCATCCCGAACAACGACTCGCTTTGGAAGTCTTTGCAACACCTCCAGCAACAGTGCTTGACATTTTTGTGATTTGCTGTCATTGTCGTGGTAAAGGCAATCCTTGGAGGTTACAGGGGAAGTAGAGAACGGTATGAGAAACCCTTCTTGTCTTTGGCAGGAGGCTAGGCCTTGAGCCAGCAGCCTACGGAGCCGCTCCAACGGCGCACAGAATCTCCCGTCAGCCTCGCAGCGACAATCGCTGCGGCGCTGGCAGCAGCTACGGCCGCCCTTATCCGTCCCTACCTCGAAGCTAGCACCGAGAATACGGTACTTGTAGCGTTGGGCCTCTCTGTGGCCACAACCACAAGCACGGCCTTCTATAAAGCTTGGGTGGAAAAAATTACGAGTGGTGATCGAGGCAGAAGATGGACATCGATTTTGTTCGTGGGGGTCTTAGCGGGTTTAGCTGCATGTGTGCTCGGTATAGGCGGTGTTTCCGGTGCTGAACTTGCAATGGGCAAGGAGCCATCGATCTCGCCTCAAGGGAAGCCGATAATTCCGCAGCTTGCAACAATCGTAGGAGGGCCTAGCCCTACAACACCCCCTCCGCCTATAACACCACCTACACCACCTCCAACGCCGCAGGAACGGGTCATCCAACTTGCTTCGCCATCAAACGCACCCTCACTTAAGGGAACCGCGACTTTCAAAGATGTCTCCAATGGGGTACAGGTAACGATAGGGGCGGATAATTTGCCCGGTGGGCCATATAGCGCCCATATCCATGAGCAGCAGGGGCTTGGTTGCGCTAGTGAAGACGCTCCGGGCGCTTTTCTGTACTCGCTAAATCCCGTGACGAGCCCACAGCCTAGTATTACTGTGATCGAAAACAGAACTGTGGCGAACCTTTTCTCCGGGCCATCTAAATGGATAAGCGTGCACGACAACTCTAAACTGGATCTTGTCATTTTATGCGGAAAGATGACTTGATAGGAGAGCGCGCGTTCCTTAGCGCCGTGAACAACCTCGATATCCCATAAGGTGGAGGTTTAGCAGGTTCGTCCTCTGTGTAAGGTTCGCGACGGGAACGGGGGTAAGTGATGCCCCCGAATAAGCAATCAGCGTGCCCAGAGCTGGCGTTGCGGATCCACCCATGAGCGTCAGTTTAATGAGAACATCAAGGCCGATAGTAGGACCCACCGCTTAGAAGACGAGCGTCCACCCCTCACGCTGCGCCTCCTGCTCGGTGTATGATACCCCGTCAACCTTTAGCCCTCGGTTGTCTAAGAGAGTGATGATGCCACCCTTGTTGCCCAGCTGCACTGGGGACTGAACAGGGACCGTCAAGGTGACACCCGCTGCAACCGTTCCGGTTAAGGATTGCTTGTTCTTGAACCTGTCCGCGATCTCCCATCCGGCCAGCTGTACCGGCCCGGGCGAGGCGTTGAGCAGTGTGATGGTCTCGGGCTCAGGAGCGGGACCGATCGGGTTGACCAGCGCCCCCACGATGCGCACAACACGATCGGGCTCGTCCGGGCCAGGCACAGGTCCTGGTTCCGTGATGGCGTGGCCGGTGCTGTCGTCAGTGTGCCAGGCCTGCGATTGGAACGCGAGGAAGACCGCCACCCATTGGTCGGTCGACGGGAAGCGGAAGACGAGTGCGCCGTCCTGCCAAACGCCGTCGTCCCGCGCGAACTGCGGGTCGTTGCCCTGGTTCATGTGAATGTCGTGGATTCCGTTGCCTGGGAGGAACCCGAAGATCTCGACCGGCTTGTCTTGCTCCGGCCCCCAGCGCTCGCCGAAGGCATACACCTCGGAGCCGTGCTCCTGCCTGGCCCTCGCGACGTAATGCTCGACCCGGTCACTGAGGTCATTGTCCGGGCCGGGCAGGTTGTGGGGCAACGGCCGCAGTCGCAGCCGGTCGAAGAGATTGCCTCGGATAAAGTCGAGTGCCAGGCTATCGGGCTCGCGCCTAAGCTCCGTGAGACCGTGTGGTAATTCGGGTAGAGCGGCGGTGATCGGATGCCGGAAGCGATCATCGACGAGGAAGAGCAGTTCCGACGGGCTCAGCTGCGACTTGACATTGACGGCGACTCGGTAGTTTGTGCTGTCAGCGCGGACATACACCTGGTAGTGGGGGGTGTCGGGGTCATCTTCGCGCCGCGCGTCGACGACGCTGCCCTTCAGGATCCCATAGCGTTCCAGTGGCATGGAGCTACTGGGCTCTTTCGAGGACCTCGACATCGGCGTCGTAAGCGACGACTTCGTGCCCGGTCTGGGCGGCGAGCTGGACGATGCCGGCACCCATCGTGCCGACGCCGAGGACGCCGATACTATAGACGCCGTCGGGGCCCACTAGAGGTCGCCCTTTTCCGCGAGGGCGTTGGCGTGGAGGATGAGGTTGCGGACCCGCTCGTTGAAGTTGGCGAAGCGTTCGTCTTTGGTTTGGCCCTTGTGCCAGCGGGCGTAGATCTGCTGCAGGATCACAGCGAGCTTGAAGTAGCCAAAGACCATGTACCAGTGCATCCGCGAAAGGTCTCGCCCGCTCTTTTCGGCGTAATAGTCTATGAACTCCTTGCGGGTAATGAAGCCTGGGGTGTCCGTCACCGTCGGCAGCACCTCTTTTAGCTCCTGGGGATCGTCGGGCTCGACCCAGTAGGAGAGGGAGACTGCCAGATCGAACAAGGGGTCGCCGATGGTCGTCATCTCCCAATCCAGGACGGCGCGGACCTCGGTGAGGTCGTCGGGATTGAGGACCAAGTTGTTGAGCTTATAGTCGTTGTGGACGATGGTGGGGTCGGGGCTCTCGGGGATGTCTTTTGTAAGCCAGTCGGTCAGGGGACCAACCTCCTCTATCTCCTCGGTCTTAGCCTCGTCGTAGCGTCCGATCCAACCCTTCACCTGCCGCTGCAGGAAGCCTTCCGGCCTCCCGAGGTCCTCCAGGCCCGCCTCCCGCCAGTTCACAGCGTGCAGCTCCACCAAAGTGTCCGCGACCATCCGGGACATCCCGCGGCACAGCTCCTCGGTGGTCTCGACCCCTTCGGGGAACTCGTCGTCCACTATCACGCCTTTGCGCCGCTCCATCACGTAAAACTGGGCGCCGATAATGGATTCATCATCGGTGAAGAAGTAGGGCTTGGGAGCGAGGGTGAAGGCCTCGTGGATCTTCATCAGGAGCCTCGACTCGCGTTCCATGTCGTGCGCCTTGGGCGGCACCGGCCCTAGAGGAGGTCGCCTCAGGACGCCCTCCCAGTCCCCGATCTTCACCAGATACGTAAGGTTAGAGGCGCCGGAAGGGAACTGCCAAACTTCCAGCTTGCCTTCGGGCAAACCCTCTATGTGCTCTCTCATGTACCGCTCGGCGGCATCGCGGTCGAAATCCTCGTCTTCACGGACCCGTATCGTCTCAGCCATTTGCCTCCCTTCGGTCGGCGGCTATCAGCTTTCAGCGTTCAGCTTTTTACTCTGTTCGCGTCTTGCCGCGGTACGAAGCTTGCCGTCCACGACTTCCGGTACGAGATCGCTCGCGCCCACATCCCCGACAAACTCCAACTCCTCTGCCCGATCGTTCTCCAAAAACCAGTACCCCGCCCGGCCCTCTTTAAGCACCTTCGACTCCAGGCCTTCGTACCGTTTGGCGAAGTCGAGCGCCATCCAGGCGGCGTCGTTCTGACGCCAGTCTTCGAGATATCCGTTCTTACCCAAACACGAGAGGATAGTCGAGGCACCGAGGAAGTCCTCGACGGTAAAGCGGCCCGCGGAACCCGCGCAGACCACGTAGACCGACTCCGTACCCGACGCTTCCAGGTAGCGGGCGACCGCCGGGGCGTTGCGCATGCAGCCGATGAGTAGCTCTCTGGCGTTCGCGGCGGCGGCGATTGCCTGGGTGCCGTTGGTGGTCACGAAGACAACGTCTTTCCCGTCCACCACCTCCGGCGCGTACTCCTTGGGATACGGGCCGAGGTCGTAGCCTTCTATCCTCTCCGCGTCCTGCTCGCCGCCGCGCAAGAGGTGCGCACCGTCAAGTCTCTCGCCCACCTCCTCGGCCTCCTCCAGAGTCGCAACCGGGAAGACGTTTCGGGCGCCGTTCTCGTGGATGGTAAGCAAGGTCGTCGTCGCCAGGAAAACGTCCACGACGACCACGGTAGCGTCGGGGAGCTTCTCCGGCTCGATCTCCTGCCGCGTCATCAAGACCCGTAGCCTCTTCAAAAGAGTAAGCCCTCTCTTCTCTAGCCAAATCATTCTACAAAACTACGCGGCCTCATCGTAAGGCGCTTCGGACAGAGCTTGCTTCACTCTTTGCAAAGCTAGTATAGGCGGCGAGAAGACCGTGGCGAAGAGGCCGGAAGGAGTCGCACGTCGTGCAGGATATGACCCCGGACGAGTACGAGAGCTTCCTGCTCGACCGTCCCCGAACGGCAAAGCTCGCGACCGTACGAGAGGACGGGCGGCCGCACGTCGCCCCCGTGTGGTTCGACCTTGACGGTGACGGCTTCATCTTCACCACCTGGCACGAGAGGGTCAAGGCCACCAACCTCCGGCGCGACGGGCGCGTGAGCTTCTGCGTGGACAATGAGGCGCCCCCGTTCGCCTTCGTCCTCGTCGAGGGCACGGCGGAGGTAGCGGACGGTGCCGAGGATCTGCTCTACTGGGCCACGCGCATCGCGGGGCGCTACATGGGTGCGAACCGGGCCGAGGAGTACGGGAGGCGTAACGGTGTGCCGGGCGAACTCTTGGTGCGCGTCATTACGGCGAAGGTCGTCGCCAAAAAGAACGTTTCCGACTAGAACTCCGCCGGCTATTGGCCAATGTCGGTAGTCTTCTCGCCCTCATTCTTGCCTTCGGGGATGTGCTCCTCTATGACCTGGTTTATCTCCGCGCCGACGAGCATGATGAACGCCGAGTAGTAGATGTAGAGCAAGAGGATTATGATGCCCGCGAGCGTGCCGTAGGTCTCGTTGTAGGAGCCGAAGTTGTTGACGTAGAGCGAGAAGGCGAGCGAGAAAGCGAGCCACAACACGACGGCCATTATCGAACCGGGGCTGATCCAGCGGAAGCGCTGCTCGACGTCGGGGGCGTAGTAGTAGATGAGGGCGATGGCGAAGACGACGAAGAAGAGGAGGATCGGCCACTGGGCGATGGCCCACACCCACTCGAAGACGGAGCCCAGCCCCACGGCGTCGGCGACGGCGTCCGCCAGCGGGACACCGAAGACCACGAGTCCCAGAGCGGTGAGCAAGAGGACGGCGACACCCAGAGAGAGGAAGACGGAGATCAGCGCCTGCTTCCAGAACGGGCGGCCCTCCTCGATCTCGTACATGACGTTCATGGCCTCCATGATCGAGCGAAACGCCCCTGAGATGCCCCAGAGTGCGAGGAGGATAGAGAATACCGCCCCGGCGGTGAACGCCCCCTGGGCCCTGCTCTGGGCTATGGTCAAGAGCTGGTCCTCGACGAAGCTAAACGCCCCCTGCGGTAGCACGGCTTCGGCCTCTTCGAGGAGGTTGTTGACGAGGTCTGCGGCCCCGAAGAGGCCGAGCAGCGAGAGCAAGAATATGAAGAACGGGAAGAGCGCGAAGAACGCCTTGTAGGTCAGGTTGCCCGCGAAGGCCGCGAGGTGATCCTCGCTCACCTCCTTGAACGTCCGCTTCAACAACTCTACCAGCCCGAGCTTTCTTCGCGTCATCGGCACCGCGACCTGGTTGCCGGTTTTTTCGGCCTTCTCGACCACCTTCTTGCCCGGGATCTTCTCCACGCATCCTCCCAGAGAACGCCTGCCACGTCTTCGGGGCTTTTATACCCCATATCGCCGAAGAGCCCCAACAAACTTCGCCGCTAGCTCCGGGCGACCTGGTTGAGACCCGCGTTTGCCGGGAACCTAATCCTGGTCGTGCGGTCCGTAGAGGGAGGCGTGTTGGCGGCGGTAAGCGTGTTGATCTCGACCTACGAGCGGGCGGAATCCCTGGTCATGACGCTCTCCGGGGTCGCGGGGCAGAGCGTGACGGACCTGCAGGTCGTGGTGTCGAGCCAGGGCCGGCACGAGGCGCAAGGCTCGGCGGTGGCGCGGGCTTTGGAGCGCGTGATCGAGGCCCGTGGCGGCTCCGTCGAGTGGCACCACCGCGAGCCGCGCGGCATCGCCGAGCAGCGCCACTTCCTCTTAGGACGCGCGGAGGCCGAACCCGCGCTCTTTCTCGACGATGACGTCTACATGGAGCCCTTCGTCGTCGAACGCCTCCTCTGCGTGCTCGAAACCGAAAAGTGCGGCTTCGTCGGCGCCTTCCCGGCCGGCCTCACCTTCGCGGACGACGTCCGTCCGGGGCAGCAGAAGATCGAGGTCTGGAAAGGCCCCGTGCAACCCGAGGTGATCGAAAGGGACGGACCTGGTTGGGAACGGTGGTATCTGCACCGCGCGGCGAACCTCCACCACGTGGCCCGAAAGCTCTCCCTCCCGCCCGGGGAGTTCCTGCGCTATAAGGTAGCTTGGATCGCCGCGTGCGTCCTCTACAGCCGAAGCAAGCTCCTCGAAGTCGGGGGCTTTTCGTTCTGGGTGAAGCTACCGCGCTACCACAAGGCCGAGGACATCGTCGTCCAGAACCTCCTCATGCGCCGCTACGGCGGCTGCGGCGTTGTGCCGTCGGGTACCTACCACGCCCAGGTCGAAACAACCACCTTCTCCCCGGAAGGAACCGTGGAAGCCGACGCCGTGGACCTCTTGCCCGAGCTCGTCGAGCGGTACGCGCCTGGTTAACTTGTCAGCTCGTCAGCCGGTTGGCTTGTCAACTCCTGGCCCGGTGAGCCGATGGGGCGCGCAAGATAGAACCGGCGGTAGGACGGGCGCGAGTAGTACCCGGCGGCGGCGGGACCGTCCCTCGCTGCCTCCTTCTCGCGGCGCCCATCGGCGACAAAAAGCTGATTGCTAACGGCTAAAAGTTACGGCTTTCGTGCCGAAAGCCGTTCCACGATGCCCAGCCTGGAACGTTCGAGGCGTTCGACCAGGAGACCCTCGGCCTCGACGTGGCGCAAAGGTTCGCGCAGGAGGTGGTCGCGTTCGAGGAGTACGGAGAAAGGGTTGAGGAGACGCTGCAGCAGCCGCACGGGCAAGAGCGGGCTCCTGACGTGCTCGAGCAGGATCAGGCGCCCGCCGGGACGCAAGACCCTCGCGGCTTCCGCCACGGCCCGGCGGTCGTCGGGGACGGTGCAGAGCGCGAGCGTCGCGACCACCGCGTCGAAGGAGGCGTCCGGGAAGTCCAGGTCCTGGGCGTCGCCTACGCGCAGGTCGGCCTCGACGCCCAGCTCGCGCGCCCGGCGGAGGGCTATCGCGAGCATCTTCGGGCTCAGCTCGACGCCGGTGAGACGCACGCCCGGCGGGTAGAAGGGGAGGTTCCGGCCGGTGCCAACCGCGATCTCCAGCACCTCACCCTACGCTTGCGAGCAAACCCACTCGCGTCCCCGGCCGAAGAAAAGCCTCTCGGCCGGGGTGATAAGCCGGTCGTAGCTCTCGGCCCTCCGGTCGTAGTGCCGCCGGACGCTTTCTGTGGAACTCATACGAGCGCTCCGTTCCCTCCAACCAACTCTCTACAGGCCCGGCATCTTGGTCTCCAGCAGGCTCGACTCCGCACCCACAGCACGGGCGCGTGCGCCGGCCGACTGACAAGCCGAGATACTGCTCCTATTCCAGCGTCACGGCGACGCGGATGGGGTCTTCGATCTTTTCGTGGAGGTACTCGAGCGCCGTGTTCACCTCGCTCAAGGGGAAGGTATGGGTAATGGATGCCTCCAGGTCCAGCCGCCCGGCGGCGGTCAGGTTCACCAGTTGTTCGATGCTACGCTTCGTAAAGGCGTAAGAGCCGAGGAGTGAGATCTGGTCGCGCACGAAGATCGTCGGGGGGACGATGTCGATCCGGTCGGGCCCCAGGCCCACGACCACGGCCCTACCCGCCCTCGTCACCGACTCGACGCACTGCGAGATGGTCTCCTGCAGGCCTATGAACTCGGCCGCCACGTCCACCCCCAAACCATCGGTCGCCTCCAGGATAGCCTCCACCGGCGACGTCTCCTGCGGGTCGATGGTCAGGTCCGCGCCGAACTGAGCGGCGCGTTCGAGCTGCTCCTCGCGGGGGTCGACGACGATAACCTTCTGCGCCCCAAGCAGACGAGAGATCTGGACGGCGTGCAGCCCCAGGCCCCCCACGCCGAAGACCGCCACGGTCTCCCCGGCCCTTAGGGCAGCCCGCTCGGTGAGGGCGTAAAAGGGTGTTGCGACCGCGTCGGTGACGATAGCGCCGACCGTGAACGGCACCTCCTGGGGAAGCCGCACCAGGTTCTTCGCGGGCACCGCCAGGTACTCGGCCAGAGCCCCCTCCGCCTGGATGCCTACCATCTTTCGCTCCAAGCAGACGTTGGTGTAACCGGCGATGCAGTT
>JALZEL010000324.1 GCA_030862075.1 Actinomycetota bacterium
GCATAAAGATTGTTTTGCTCGCTTAGGGTTAGAGAATTTTTTTCGAGTGAAGACATAATCTCTACTATAGCTTTAGTGCCGAGATCGGCGAGGGTTTGCGTGAGCTCGCCGCCGGTCGTGTCGGGGAGGATGGGTGTACGGCGCTGGAGGGCCACGGGACCGGTATCGAGCCCTTCGTCCATGCGCATAATGGAGACGCCCGTTTCTGTTTCTCCGGCCATAATCGCGCGCTCTATCGGGGCGGCGCCGCGGTAGCGGGGCAAGAGCGAGGCGTGGACGTTCCAAGCGCCCAGAGGTGCCGCGTACAGGGTGTCAGGGCGCAAGATCTGGCCGTAGGCGGCGACTACGAGGGCGTCGTGGGCGGAGATCTCACTAGCCACTTCGCCTATGCGCTCCGGTTGGCGCAGGGCGAGGTCTTCCTCGCGAGCTAGCCGGGCGACGGGGGTGGTGAGGAGTTTGCGTCCGCGCCCGCGTTGTCGGTCGGGTTGCGAGATCACGAGCCCGACCTCGTGATCAGAATTGGTCAAGCCGCGCAGGATCGTGGCGGCGAAGGCCGGGGTACCGGCGAACGCTAGCCTCACGGGGCTTAGCGACGGGCCAGCATGCGTTCCCGCAGCTCGCGCATGGCCACTTTTCGGGACTCGCGGTCGGTGCGATCCAGCATCAAGACACCGTCGAGGTGGTCTATCTCGTGCTGGAAGATGCGGGCGAGGAGGCCCTTCGCCTCGACACGCACGGGTGCGCCCAAAGGGTCTTTGCCCGAGACCGTCACGGCCGTAGGGCGCTCGACCTCGACCCGGGTCTGTGGGATGGAGAGGCAGCCCTCCTCGGCCTTTTCGAGGACCTCGGAGCGTTCCTCGATCACGGGGTTGACGATCGCGAACTCGTAGGCTTCTCCCTCGTCCTCGTAGGCGGCGACGAAGATGCGTTTCAAGCGGCCTATCTGGTTGGCCGCGAGGCCTGCGCCATCGTTCTCGCGCATGATCCTTAGCATGTCCTCCGCCAAGCGCACCACCGACTCGTCGAACTCTTTCACCGGCGTCGCCCGCGACTTCAAGACCGGGTCTCCGAACATCCTGATCTCGTGCACCGCCTCCGCCACTCTTATACCTCCTCGGGGTCCATATTTATGTGCGCCTTGAGTGCGTCGCGGCCGCGAGCCCCGGCCGCCTCGTTCGCGGCGAGGGACGCGGCCTCCGCAACGGCCGCGCGCTTGCGGCTTCTCAATAGTACCCGCCAGACGGTACGGCCTCCGTCCCCCGGAAACGGCACCGGGTCGAGCATCTGTACCGTGTCCCTCAAGGCCGGCCGCAACCGTGATTCTACCGCACGCCGCACCGCCTCCTCGGACCCTTCGAAGGTGACCTCCGCAAGGTGCGCGTGAGGCGGATATCCTAAAGCGCGGCGTTTGGGGAGCTCCGTCGCCGCGAACGCCTCGTAGTCGCCCCGAAGAGCTGTCCTGAGCGCGTGGTGCTCTGGTGAGCGGGTCTGCACGAGGAGCCAGTCCCGGCTCGCTTCTGCCGCCCCGTACAAGAGCCTGAAGCCCTTCTCGACGGAGCTGCCGAAGAGGAGTGAATCCGCATCGGGTACCGCGACCAAGTCCCACTCCCCCTCGAGCACGCACCGGGCCGTGCCCGCTACGACCGGCGCCCCCTCCCCTTCCCGGACGCTCGCCGTGAGCAACCCGACCTCGACGCCTAGAGCGTCCGTGAGCTCTGCCCGAACCCTCTGTGCGGTAAGACCGGAGACGCCGAGGCGGTCCGAACCGCAGGTAGGGCACTTCTTAGCGGCGCCCTCCTCCTGCCCGCAGGAAGCGCAGAAGAGCGCATCTGTGTCTATCGTGCCGCGGGGCTTTAAAGGGAGGTCGCATGAGGGACACGTCCACGTGAAGCCGCACCGGTTGCAGGAGAGGGTCGCAGCTCGCCCGAGCTTGTTTGCCACGACGCCCACGCGTCTCCCAAGCCGCATCGTTCGACGGCAGGCGTCGAGCAGAGCCGAGCTCAGTGTGGCTCCCGTGCCCCGCATGTCCACCACCGAGACCGTCGGCCACCGGGTGGGTTCGATGGGCGGCAGTCGCCACGTCCCGCTCTCCTGCGCGTACACCCTCAAGGAAGGGAAAGGCGAGAAGAAAAGGACGGGGATGCCCTCGATCCTACCCCGCGCGCGCGCCAAATCCCGGACGTGTACGGGTACGCCCTCGTAGCCCGGGCTCGCCCGGTATGCCTCGTTCGGCTCGTCCACCACGCAGACGGCGCCGAGCCGCTCCATAGGCACGAGCACCGTCGCACGCGTCCCGACCACGACGTCCACCTCCCCCCGGCGCGCCGCCTCGTAGACTGCGGCGCGGCTCCGGCCCAAAGAGCTGTGATACGGCGCGATGGTGAGCCCCGCGGGCAACAGCCCTTCGAACGCCTCCACCAGTCGTTCGACGGCCTCGATCTCTGGTGCGAGCACCAGAGCCTGCTTCCCGCGCCTGACGGCGGCCCTCGCGACGGCCGCCGCTGCTACGACACCCTGCGTCGTAGGCATCCGCCACACCCAGGAGGTCCCTCCCCGTGCGAACACCCCCTTCGCTCTGTCCTCATACGCGGCCAGGCCTGAGCCGGAGCCCCTCGCGTACGAGACCGGGACCGGCTCGGGTCTCTTCTCCAGCCGGACGGCTCCGCGCTGGACCAGTCGCCGGAGGGTTTCCCTCCTGGCGCCTGCCGCTTCCAGAAGGTCCACGACCGGACGGCCACGGTCGTGGCCCGCGAGGGCCTCTAACAAAGCCCGCTGCCGGGGTGCCCGGCGCAGTGGTTCGGGAGCGTCCCTCTCGGCCACCGCCCACTCGACGGTCCGTCGCGCCGGTGGCGTCGGAGAGAACGCAACCCTTCCTGCTCTTTCGGCGATCTTCAAGCCCTCGCCGCCCAAAGCGCGGCGCAATCGCGACCGGCTAACGACGCTGCCCGGCTTCCAGGGCCAATCGGGGGCGGGATGGCGGACCTCATAGGAATTGGCTGCGAGCCCGGGCGGGAGCGCCATCCGCAGCGTAGCGTGCAGCGGGAGGGCCGCGGCCCCGGCGGCCCAGCCGCAGAGCTTCACCAGGCCCTCTGGGAGGGAGAACTCCTTTAGCGTGGCCCATATCTTCTTGGGTGAACGGTCGCCGGCTGCTTCCTCGAACCCGACGACGATGCCGAGTCGAGAGTAACCGGAGAGGGGAGCCACGACCGCCGTTCCGATCCGGATTTCTCGCGCGAGGTTTTCCGGCACGAGGTAGCTAAAGGGCGGCAAGGCATGCGAGGGGATGAGGAGGCTCACCCGCGCGACGGGAGCGGTTCTCCTGCGTGCCGATCCCCTGCCCGAAGGCGCCGTACGGTTGGCCAACTACTGCTACAAGCCGGCGGCGCGACGCAGGGCGTCGGCGCGGTCGGTCCGCTCCCAGGCGAAGCCCGCCTCGTGACGTCCGACGTGCCCGTAGGCGGCCGTGGCCGCGTAGATCGGGCGCCTCAAGCGCAGCTCGTGGATGGTCGCGCCCGGCCTCAGGTCGAAGTACTTCTCGACCAGGGCGTGCAGCGTGGTCATGTCCACGGCCTCGGTGTCGAGGGTCTCGGCCATGTCGCTAACTGGTCGGGCGAGATAGCGTCGGAGATCTGGTCGGCTATCTTGTCCGGGTGCCCCTCGGTCACCGACTCCGAGGTAAATAGGTGCGCGGTCTTCGCGTCACCTATCCCGGCCGTACCCTCTCTACTGGTCGCAACTGTGCCGCTCTCCGTCATGTAAGGGTCTCCTCACCTACCACTATCATTGGTCGCCGATCTCCTGGCCCAGAGCGTCGAGTATGACGCGAGCTACCTCCGCTTTCGGGGCTCGCGGCACGAAACGCTCCCCTTTGCGGCCCACCACGTGGACCTCGTTCTCGTCGGAGCCGAAGCCCGATCCCTCTGAAGAGATGTCGTTCCCGACCACGAGGTTTACGTCCTTCGTCGCTAGCTTCTCGCGGGCGTCGGCCACAGGGTCCCCGTGCGTTGCAGCGAATCCTACCATAAAGAGCTTCGGGTTTGACTCCCTGACGGCCTTGAGGATATCCCCGGTTGGCACGAGCTTGAGGTCGAGTTCCTTCGTGCCACCGCGACGAATCTTGCCCTCCTCAACCCTGGCCGGCGTGAAGTCCGAGACGGCCGCCGCCATGATCAGAGCGTCGGCCTCTCTTGCCAAAGCCATGGTAACCTCCTCGACCTCCGCGTAGGTCTCGACGTCCACCCACCGGTAGCCCGGCTCTTTCCCCTCCATGTTCGCGGCAACGACCGTAACTTTAGCCCCGCGCCGATACGCCTCGCGGGCTATTGCCCGCCCCATCTTCCCCGAAGAGCGGTTGCTGATGACGCGCACCTTGTCTACCGGCTCCCGCGTCCCTCCGGTCGTGACCAGCACGCGCAACCCCGAGAGCGGCCCGCCCAAAGCGTTGAGAACCTCGTTCACGATCCCCTCCGGCGAGGCCATGTCTTCTTCTGAGCCCTCCAGCACGCGGCACCCGTCCTCCCGCAGGAGCCTTAAGTTCTCGCGCACGGCCAGGTGCTCACGGGTGGCCTTGTCCAGCTCGGGGACCACGATCGCCGGTCGGACACCGGCGGCGTAGGCTCGTTCGGCGGATCCGTCAGCCAGACCGTGCGCGAGCCGGGCAATGGTGCCGGTCGAGGCGGGAGCGAAGATCAGGGCCTCCGGGGTGTCAGCGACCTCTTCGACGATCCATCCCCCAAACGCGGCGGGGCCGACGAAGCTCATCGTCTTGGACCCCAAGAGGACTCTTACCTCTTGCCCGGCTTCGGAGAGCTCGCGGGCGATCTGCGGCGCCCTCAAAGCACCTGACCCGGGGCCGACCGCGAGGAGGATCAAGGCTCGACCCCCCGGAGGGACTTAGGCCGCGCCCTCGCCGTCCTCGTCGGTCTCGCCGGCGGCTCCGTCCGCGACAACGCTTCCTGAGGGGGTGCCCAAACCCTGCATGGAATCCAGGTAATCATCGCCAGCGTCGGCGGCAGCCCCGGTTCCTTCCGCATCGGCCTCCTCTGGCGGCTGCCTGAAGCCGATCTCTAGCTTGTCCGCCCTGAGCTCCTCGAAGGCTATGCTAAGGGGGTGCTGGGAGCGGGTGTGGACCTGCGGGCCCGGGATGCCCAGGGACTCGTTCAGTCCCAGGGTGGCCGCATACTCGTTGATCTCGCGCGCCCGCCGGGCGGCCACTAGGACGAGCCCGTAGCGAGAGTCCACCTTGTCCAACAGATCGTCGATCTTAAGCTCGTTCAGCATCTTCGTCTTCTCCTTCTCCTACGATGTTCCACATAACTTCGATGATATCCTCTCGGGCCCTCTCGCGGTCTTCGTTGACGACCTCGTAATCGAACTCGTCTCTCGCCGCGACCTCCGAGCGGGCGGTCGTCATGCGTGCCTCCATGGCCTCTAAGTCCTCTGTGGCCCGGCCTTTGAGTCGCTTGCGTGTCTCCTCCAGGGAGGGCGCCCGGACGAAAACCATGACCGCGTCCGGCCGCTTTTCCCGCACGATCCTCGCGCCCTGCAACTCTATCTCAAGGATTACGGAGAGCCCTTTCTCTAGAAACTCCTCGACCTTCCCTTCGGGGGTGCCGTAGAGGTTGTCCGAATACTCGGCCCACTCGAGAAAGCGTCCTTCCTCGATCCAGCGCTCGAACTCCTCCCGGCTCAGGAAGACGTAGTCGCGCCCATCTACCTCGCCCTTGCGAGGCTTCCTCGTGGTCGCCGAGACCGAGTACGCGAGCTTCGGCACCGCATCGAGGGCGGCACGGATGAGGGTGGACTTGCCGGCCCCTGAGGGACCGGAGACGACGATCAACCTGCCTCGTCGCAACCTAAGGCCCTGAGCAGTCGGTCCCGCTGGCCGTGCGTGAGGCCGACCAGCGTCTTCGACCGGCTCACCCCCGCCTCGCGCATGGTTCTCGTCACCTTTACCCGCCCCATGCCCCTCATTGCGAGGAGCATCTCCTCGACCTTGGCGCCCTTGAGCTCCTCGGATGGGTCCATGAGCAAGTCGTAGATGCGCAAGGAACCGTTCTTGAGGTCGCGCTTGGCGTCGGCCCGAGCGAAACGCACCCGGTTCGCCTCCTCTAGGGCGCT
>JALZEL010000212.1 GCA_030862075.1 Actinomycetota bacterium
GAAGATAAGGGAGGCGGGCGGCGAGGTCTCTGGAGCTCACGTGAGGGTCGGCCTCCCCGACGCAGAGATCGTAGAGCTCGCCGAACAGTTGGGCGCAGGGCTCGTGGTGCTCGGAAGCCGTGGCCTCGGACCCTTAAAGCGTGCCTTGATGGGGAGCGTCTCGGACAGCGTCGTGCGCCACGCCCACGGCTCCGTGCTGGTGGTACGAGGGAACGGACGCGAAAGAGACTACCTGCCGGGCAGGATCCTGCTGGCCCTCGACGGCTCTAGGGAGGCAGCCGCGGCCAGCCGGACCGCCGTCGAGATAGCCAACGCTACCGGCTCGGAGCTGCACGTAGTGCACGCCAGGATACCGCCTGACTATCCTATCTTCTATGAGGGCTACGACGAGGGCGTCGATGTAAGAGCTTACGCACAAGAAAAAAGCGAAGAGCACGCGAGGAGAGGACAGGGTCTACTCGACGAGCAGGTAAGGAAGATCAAAGCCGCTGGAGGTAGTGTGGCCCAAGCTCATCTCAGAGTAGGAAAGCCCGACGTAGAAATTGCTGCTCTAGCGGAGGAGATAGGAGCTGGTCTGATCGTTGTAGGTAGCCGAGGCCTTGGCACTATGAGGAGAGTGCTGATGGGTAGTGTCTCGAGTAGCGTGGTCCGGCATGCTCACTGCCCGGTTTTGGTGGTGCGTAAAGAAGAGCCAGTAGAAGAGGCAGGGCCTGAAGAGGCAGGACTTGTCTAGGGCTTCCAGAGTTCCCGAGAGAGGTTCTTCGCAGAATGGGGGTTCTCCGACCACCTGTGTCAAAAAGGAACGTTTATGAGACGCTCAGAGGGCGGGGGCGGCCACGAGGATATAAGTAGAGCCGGAGCTGTTAGACCCCGGCCCGTGCTTGCTGGTTCTTACTTATCTTCAACGTGCGCCACCGTGTCTTCAGCGCGCGCCACCGCCGGCGCCTCCCTGCGCCCCGCAGGCCTTGCCAGTAGTGCAGCACTAGACTCTTCAGTCCAGGTAGCTGTTGTAGAACCCCTCCGGTCCTTCCGAGAGGGTGTCCATCGTCTCCTCTACCTGCCGCTGGTGCGCCTCGTGCAGCAATGCGCACAGGATCTTCTCTATCCTCACCGCCATCTCCCAGCCTATCCTCTTCTGCTCGGCGGGCTGGTTACGCCAGGCGGGAGGGCTGTAGTCGCGCTGCCAGCCGGTCGCGTCCCATAAGACATGCCGGACCGCTTCCAGGCCTTCCTCGCGGAGCACCTCGACAAGGCCAGGAATACCTTCTCGCTCTTTCTCTTCAAGGGCTCGTAGATGCGGTGGCGTGGGGCTCATGGCTTCACCTCGATTCTGTGTTCTTCTTCGCTGCAGACATGAAGCCGGCCCCCAGCAAAGGGTGGGGACCTCGGCCCTCATACGAGCACAAAGAAGAGCCGGGCTGGGCTTTTAGGAGGGGGGTAATCAGTGCCAACCCGGTCTGCTGAACATTGTAGGACGACTGAGGTTACGGGGGTGTTTCGGATCCATTACATAAGGATAAATTGCTTCGTCGCCGCCGACCTAATCCCCGGCTAACAACGAAAGAAGAACCGGGACCCCGATGGACCCCGGCCCGCTGTTGAAAGTGACTAGAGGCCCTGTCGTCGGCGCACTATCTCCGCAGCCTCGTCCGCTCCAATGCCCCACAAAAGCCCGAGTACCCCCGCATAGTCGATGTCTTCGATACCCATGCCGGCCAACATCTCCACAGTCGTCTCGATGCACTCGTCGCGGAAAGTCATCAACCGCGCCCAGGCTTCGGCTTGTTCTGACCCGTCCCACCTGCGAAGCTTATCCGCGCCGGTGAAGTCCGGGTAGAAAGCCGGAGACACGCGCTCCTCGCCTGTCTCGCTCCTCTCAGTAGGAACCTCCACGACCATATCCGACAGCTCTGGCGAGAGTCCGGAGGGCTCACCGTGGCGCTTCAGAACGGCGATAGCATCCTCCAGCGCGGGGTTGTCTCCGAGGCCCGGCTCCAACTCCTGCGCCCTCAGGATGACGCCCACCGCCTGGTGCATCAACGCGGCTATGCCCTCGTTTTCCTCCGCTTGGGCCGCGTTCACTTCCGCCGACGCCCGCAACACCCTAACCAGGGCCTCCTGTTCGCTCGGGGGCAGGGCGCTATATCCCGGCGGCAGTTCGACGGCGTGCTCCTCGCCACCCTCTACCCAAGCCTCCTCGTACTCTTGTAGTGTCTCCCACACGCGGCGCGCGTCGGGGCTCAAGGCGGCGACGGCTTCCTCTAGGTCCCGTCGTAGTTGCTCAATATCGCGCATCCATCCTCCTCTCATAAGGGGACCGGGCTCCCTATAGAGAATACCCCGGCCCGGCGTCACCGCAGCGCCCGCATGGCGGCGAGGTTCTCGCCCGAGATCCTGCCCCACCGCCAGGGCCACGATCCAGTCCGTCCCGTTGGCGGCCTCCCCAGCGTGGTTTAGGAGGCCATTCGAGGGGTAGAGGCAACGGGGCTGCCCCCCTACTCTCTGTAGGTGCAAGCCCTAATAGCTGGCTAACCGAGGGAGAGAGGGATTACCCAAAACCGTGCTTGGGGCTGCTACGGGGCGTCCTCGGCCTCCTGGCACCCCTCCTCGGAGCAGCTCTTTAGTGCCTCGAGCTTAGCCTTCAGGTCCTCCAGGAGAGTGGGGTCGGCACTCTCGTATATGTTGTCTAGTTCGTATGGGTCGTTCGCCAGGTCGTAGAGCTCCGCCTCCCCGTTGTCGTACTCGATGTACTTGTGAGTCTCCGTCCTAACAGCCTCGAAGGCGGGTGAGCCGCCAGAGGGTCCCTTGGGCACGCCGCCAGCTCCAGTCTTGCCTTTGCCTTTGGCCTTGCCCTTGCCGCCCCCGCCGCCCGTTTCTGCAGGCAACCTTTCTAGCAGGACGGACGAGCGCCACGACGCAGGCTCTTCGC
>JALZEL010000214.1 GCA_030862075.1 Actinomycetota bacterium
GCATCCGCCGCGCGACGCGCGACGTCCCCGAAGACGAGCGCCCGGAAGACCTCCCCGTCGAACGCGACTACCTCAGAGAGGACGATGCCCCACGCGCGGAGATCATCGAACGGTTCGCCGAGAGGGTAGCCGAGTACAAGGCAGAGGTCCACCGCGTGAGCGAGGACGAGCTACCCGGGGCCATAGAAGAAGCCCTGAAACGGCGCGGCGTGCGGCGGCTCGTCGTCCCACCCGGTCTCCCCAGGGGGTGGGTCCCGGAAGGCCTCGAGACCTTACGTGACGCGGCACGGCCCAAGCTCACCAAAGAGGAACTCGACGAGAGCGACGGCGTCCTGACCGGCTGCGCTCTAGGCATCGCCCAGACCGGCACCATCGTCCTCGACGCGGGCGAGGGGCAGGGCCGCCGCGCCTTGACGCTTTTGCCCGACTACCACCTGTGCGTGGTGAAGGAGGATCAGGTCGTTGGTCTCGTCCCCGAAGCCTTCGCGAAGCTCGAGGAGACGGTAAAAGGAGAAGGGCGGGCCTTGACCTTCGTCTCCGGCCCCTCGGCGACCTCGGACATAGAGCTGAACCGCGTCGAGGGCGTGCATGGACCGCGTACTCTAGAGGTGTTGATCGCCGGATAGAGTGCTGGCTTTCTCATCGCCGGGCCGTGTGCTAGCTTAACCCTATGGACACGACAAGGATCAGGGTACGGTACGCGCCAAGTCCTACAGGCTCGCTGCACGTCGGCGGCGTCAGGACGGCGCTCTTCAACTGGCTCTTCGCCCGCAAGAACAGCGGTACGTTCATCTTGCGGATAGAAGACACGGACCTCGAACGCTCTACCGAGGAGTCAGTCGAGCAGCTCAAGCGGTCCCTGCGCTGGATCGGCCTAGAGTGGGACGAGGGACCTGAGATCGGTGGCCCCTACGGTCCTTACCGCCAGACAGAGCGCATGGAGATCTATCGGGAGGCGGCACGGAAGCTGCTGGACTCCGGCGCTGCGTATTACGATTTTGCGACGCTCGAGGAGCTTGCCGAGTTCCGCGAGCAGGAGAGGAAGGGGGGGCGCCAGCCCATCTATACCGGCGGGGAATACCGCGAGATGGACCCGGAGGAGGCTTTGAAGCGGGCGAGGATGGGTGAGCCTCATACCGTGCGCTTCAAGACCCCGCGCGAGGGTAAGACGGTAGTGGACGACATCATCCGCGGACGCGTGATCTTCGAGAACGCCAACATCGAGGACTTCGTCCTGATGAAGTCCACTGCCACCCCGACCTACAACTTCGCGGCGGCGGTGGACGACGCGGCAATGAGTATCACGCACGTCATAAGGGGCGACGACCATCTCTCTAACACGCCGCGCCAGATCCTGGTCTACGAAGCTTTGGGCTACGAGCTGCCCGCCTTCGCCCACGTCCCGCAGGTCTTGGGACCGGACAAGAAGAAGTTGTCCAAGCGCCATGGGGCGGCGAGCGTGGAGGACTTCGCGGCGCAGGGGTACCTGCCGGAGGCGCTCTTCAACTACCTCGCGCTTTTGGGGGCGGGGTACTCGGCGGACGAGGAGATTTTCTCCGCCGACCAGCTCGCCGAGAGGTTCCGCATCGAGAGGGTCAGCGGCAACCCGGCGGTTTTCGACGAGAAGAAGCTCACGGCGATAAACGCCGTCTACCTCAGGCGCCACAGCCCCGAAGAGCTCGCCCTGATCGCCGCCCCCATACTCGCCGGGTCGGGGGCCGCCGAGCCCGAGGAGCTCCAGCGCGACATGCCACGCCTCACCCGGATCATGGCACTCCTCAAGGACCGCCTGAACCGCACCTCCGAGATCCCCGAAGCAGCAGGCTACTTCTATGGCGGCGAACTCGAGTACGACCGAGGGGAGTTCGAGAAGCAGTTCGGCAAGGAGTTCGTCCTGGAGACCTTCCCGGAGCTTTTGGAGCGCCTCAGGGCCTTGCCGGAGTGGACGGAAGAGGCCATTGAGGAGGCCGTCCGGGGCCTGGCGGCGGAGAAGGAGAAGGGGGCGCGGCACCTGATCCACCCTTTGCGCTTCGCCACGACCGGGCGCACCGTCAGCGCCGGCCTCTTCGAAACCCTGGCCTTTCTGGGCCGCGAGCGTACCCTGCTGCGCGTGGAGAAGGCTATAGAGGAGATGCAGCAGGCTTTCCAAGCCGGTCGGCTAGGCAGCTGGTCAGCAGAAAACAGAAAGCAGACAAGCTGAAGTGCGGAGGAGCTGACCAGCTCTTATCTTTGACGAAGTAGGGAGCGTCGTTTAAACTCTGTCCTCGCTTACCGGCACGGCCCCATCGTCTAGAGGCCAAGGACATCGCCCTCTCACGGCGAAAACCCGGGTTCGAATCCCGGTGGGGTCACTCCTTTAGAAGCCCGCTTCAAGGCGGGCTTTCTCTATACCCTTTTGCCGGTCCAATTATCAACGTAGACTACGATAGCACCGTCGCCGGAAAGCCGCAACGGAATCCACGTGGTCGTCAATTTGGTCGTTAAGATTCTCGTCAACGGCGGGTCAATAACAGTGCAAACCGCTGTAGAAACTATCCGAAAAGTGGTTCGAGCAACGCTCCAACCGTAAATTTGGCCGGTATAGGAGGGAGAGACAACCTGGTGCCACCCCTCTCCTATAGACGGGCACCAGGCTTTTCTTCAGAGGCTTTTCACTATAACGTTGAACAGAGTAGGGTTTCTGAGTCCTTGCAAAAAAACCACAGATGGAATTCAGTGCCTACTCCAGTAAAATTATCTAAGAAGATCGAGACTGTCTAGCAGTAGGGGGAGTGGAAATCATGTGCGGAAGATACACCTTGAGAACACCGGTAGATACT
>JALZEL010000215.1 GCA_030862075.1 Actinomycetota bacterium
GGCACCCCCCAGACCGACCCGTTGTAGGTCATGGCTTCTATGGTCGCGGGGAGGAACTCGTTTTGCTGATCCTGGGTAAAACGGTCGGAGAGATCGAGGATGAAGCCCTGCGAGGCAAGCTGGGCGGGCCAGATAACGCCGGCGCCGATCAGGTCGAACTCGCTCGATCCGGCCTGAAGCTCGGTCTGAAGCTGGTCGAAGTACTGACCCGTGTCAGCGGGCATCTCGCGGTAGTTGGCCGTGTATTGGCCGGAGAACTCCTCGTTGAAGCGATCGATGGCGTTCTGCAGGCTCCCCGACTCTTCTGGGCAGAAGGTCAAGGTGAACTCGCCGCTACCTCCACCGCCGCCGCCACCACCGGTGCAGCCCGCGACTCCGAGAAAGGATGTACCGGCCAGGCCTACACCGGTTACCTTTAGGAAGTCCCGTCGGCTCATCCTGCGCCTGGCAAGAGCAGGTACGAAAGCAGACGTCGGGGCAGGTTTTAGTCTCTTCGTTCTCCTCACCATGGCACTTCCACTTCTCCTATCCTTACGGGGGCGCCCTGTCCCGAGCCATACTAAGTATGTCCTCTACCCCGCGCAACCACGTGGCTTGCACCTACACGGAGTAGCGGGCTGCAGCGTTGCCTATCTTCACCGAATCGGCGACAAGACTAGAAGCCATCTCAAAAACGTAAGGTACGTAAGGTGCTCGTATGCTTGCGCTCATGAGAACGACAGAACTTGCCGACGCGCAATGGCGGCGCCTTGAGGCGCGTTCTCCTCGACGATCTCTATCTCCTCCTCAGTCAACCCGTACAACTCATACACCAGCCGGTCGATCTGCCGGTCCATCACTTCTCTCATAGTGCTGCCCCATCACTCGCGCTTGTCGGCATCAGAGAGCCCCTTCTCGTCCACAACGCCTGGCGTCAATTCGGCTACAGATTGGAGCACGACGTCAGCCATAGCGAGGGTTTCCTCACCGGGCGGGTAGCGTACATTCGGAATCGCCACCACGCGCATGCCGGCGGCCTTCGCAGAGAGGATGCCGTTGTGCGAATCCTCAACAGCGGCAGTCCTGCTCGGGTCAGCGCCGAGGCAGCGGGCAGCTTCGAGGTAGACATCCGGAGCGGGCTTTCCGCGCGGCACTTCTTCAGAGGAGACAGTTGCTCGGAAGTAGCGATCGAGCCCGCTAAGCTCGAGGACGAGATCAATGATCGGGCGGTTCGACGAGGAAGCAACGGCCAGCGGCCAGCGTTCCGCAAGGCGGGAGACTGCTTCCGGAGTGCCGTCTATGAGTGGCAACTCCTCTCGGTAGATCGACTCGAGGCGCTTAACGACCTCGGTGGAGATCTCCTCCGGTGTCTCGGATAGACCCAGACGCTCGTGCATGTAGCGCGACCATTCTAAAGAGCTCATTCCCATCATGTCCTGCTGCGCCTGCTCATGCCAGCGTCCACCGCGCTCGCGCGTTAAAGTCTCCCGAGCGGCGTCCCAGACGTGCTCCGAATCGACTATAACGCCGTCAAGGTCGAAGACGACCGCCTCGATCACCGGACACCTCCCCGTGGTTCGAGCCCTGGGATGCGCCAAACGCATCGCCTGGGCCACTTCTTTGTATTTCACTCTGATTCTAAAACATCAGCTGTTGTTGTCGACATATCATAAGTATATGATCTACGTATGAGCAAGAGTTTGCAGGTAGATGGGAAGAGGTTGAGACAGCTAAGGGTGGAGCAGGCCCTCACCTTGAGGGCCTTGGGAGAGTTGAGCGGCGTGGCATACGACACGATCAATAAGCTTGAGCTTGGCCGGCGCCCGGCTCACGCTTCGACCATCCGCAGGCTGGCCGATGCCTTAAACGTGGAACCCCGAGAGCTGATCAAGAGAGAGGAGTAGGAGATGAGTTAACGCGGCAACGGCGAGGGAGTAGGCCAATAGGTAGGGCCAAGAGCAGGGCTAACGGCGACGGGGACGTATACCCGCGCGAGAACAGAGCCTATTTTTTGTACCACGCCGGCTTGCTGGCGCAAGCTGTTGTCTGTGGATGCGCCGGACTCCGATAGGTGCCATCATCCTGGAGTCGGGAAAGATTTGGGCGAAGGGCAGGCTATGTCTTCTTCAGACCTCATCCGGTTTGGGGCGTTTGGGGCCCTGCTATCTGGCATGACGTGGATGGCGTCGGGCATTATCGAGCTGACGACCACAAGCGGGCGAAGCTCCCTGACCGAGGCGATGTACGTCGTCGCCTCGGTCGGCGCGCTGGGGGGGATCTTGGCGCTCCATGCCCGGCAGGCGGCGGGCTACGGGCGGCTGGGGAGGACGGGCTCTTTGG
>JALZEL010000219.1 GCA_030862075.1 Actinomycetota bacterium
AAGATCGCCTCGACCTCCTCGGGCGCCAAAGTCAGCTCCGCCTCCCGCGAAAGGAGTCCCACGAACGGCCGCACCAGAAAGCGGCTCGGCGGGATATACATCTCCTCGAGTTCTCCAATAATCTCGACCATCTCCGGCCTGAGGTCCACCTCCTCCTCGGCCTCCCTAAGGGCGGTCGAGAGAAGCGTTCCGTCTCCGGGCTCCGGGGCGCCACCCGGGAAAGAAATCTGCCCGGCATGGTCCTTGAGGTCGTCCTTCCTCAGGGTGTAAACGACGCGCCCCCCCTCTGGCGCGAGCACGATCGGCACCAGCACCGCCGCCCGACGCGCGTCCTCTCCCGGCTGTGGGACCCGTGGTCTCCGCTCCCCCGTCTCGAGGTCTACCGGCGAGAATCTCTCGTACACCTCACGCCAGGTCGCGAGCGGCTCCGCCACCGCCTTTATTAGCCGTGCCTCTAGCTCGTCGGGAGCGACCTTCTCCCCCGCCCCGCGCTTGTCTTCGCTGCTCACGAACACGATTCTACTCTAGCGAGGCAGGCCCAACGGCGTAGCTTCCAGACGGTCGAGATCAAGGCTCGGACGACCTACGATCTGTACAACTCGTAGACGAGGCGGTCTATCTGCTTGTCCGTCGCCTCGATCTGGTGCTCAATCACCATCTTCCCCCACTTGATCCCGACCCGAGCAAGCCGCTCGTGCAGCTCAAGCATCCTTTCGACCAGCCCCCTTTGTGGCTGGCAATTGCTAATCTATCGGTCTGTCAGCGCTCTTCGCGGCATCAGCCCGAAGATAAGGCCTTCGGCTTCAAGTTTGGAGAGGTCCGCGACTTCTGAAGCGTCCTGAGCATGTCTATGCCGATGGACACTCCCTCAGCGTCCACGTCCAGATCCTCATCGCTCGCCTACTACCGCCAAGGGATCAGAGCAACGGCAGGCCCGCCAGGGGCGTTCGAGGCCCGCTCCGTACCGGCTAACCTTCCCTATTTCTTCTCCTCTTTGGGCTGATTCTCCTCCTCGGGAAGTCCCTCTTGGGGCGGGATCTCCTCTCCGGTTGCCCCGAGCTGCGGCAACCAGTCGACGATCACCGATCCGGACTCCACGTAGGTCGTACTCTCGGCGGCGACCTCGCCGTCGGCTAGGATCTCCACTTTCAGGGCTCCCGCGCCGGACTGGGTTTTTTGGAACTGAGCGGTCACGCCGCCGGCGTTGCTTTCCGGGACCTCCACCTCGTATTCCGTGGGCTGATCATCCAGCGTACCTTTCACTAACTCCGGCTCTTCGGCGAGGGTTCCGTAGTTTCCCGAGTAGGCGACGCCCTCCGTGCCGGACACCCGCACCACCAAGGTCGTCCGAAACTTCCCCTTCGTCCTCGGGCGACAATTACCGAGCTCGAATCTCCACCACACGCATTTTGGCTACTTCATCGCTTACATATTACTGGACAGCAGAACCGGAGAAGGAAAGAGTCATCGTGCCCCGCTCGGTCGGTAACGGCAAAATCCTCTTTCGAGGCCGCCGCTAGAACGTTTCTGGGTGTATTACTCCATCTTGATACTGAACGACAACGCCCGCACCAGCGCCGGTGTTGCCGTACTGGACCATCGACGGAGGCTCTTGGATACGAACGCAGGCTACTTGAAAACGATTATCATTGCCAAGCAGTAATTAGCCGGCGACTAGTTGGTGGCCGGTGTGAGGTGATCTCGATCACGTGAGAGGAGATTTTGTTGGGTGTTGGGCATAGGGCCACTTTCGGAGGGCCGCAGGTCTCCTAAGGAGCGTGTCCAGAAGGAGACTGCCCAATCCTCTTCTTGATCTAGCTCACACCCAACCCGCCAAACACTTGACCCACCTCCCGGAGTAGAGTAACGTGGCCGGCGTTGCAAATGACTGTCATTAGCGCAATTTTGTGCTCGCCAGAAGCGGGGTGGGGCTGCCGGGCTTAAGTGGCGGTGTTCGAAAGGAGAATTTTGGCTTCACCTTGGAGGAGATCTTTCGGTGTCTTGACGCTACTCTCGATCGGGGTACTCGCAGTCGCGGGATGCGCCCAGGCAGTTTCGCAGGAGGAGACGAAGAGCGGGGAGTCCGCGTCCGGGGGTGAGGCATCGTCGGGCGGTGGTTCGCTGGTCATCTACTCGGGACGCAACGAGGAGCTCGTGGGCCCCATCATCGAGAGGTTCGAGGAGGAGAGTAGGATAGACGTCGAGGTCCGCTACGGAGACACGGCGGAGCTCGCCGCGACCATTCTGGAGGAAGGCGAGAACAGCCCCGCGGACGTCTTCTTTGCTCAGGACGCAGGCGCTCTAGGGGCAGTGGCCGACGAGGAGATCCTGCGAGAGTTGCCGGGAGAAGCTTCGGAGCAGGTCGAAGAGCGGTTCAGGGACCCGGACGGTAGGTGGGTCGGCGTCTCGGGCCGGGCGCGGGTCGTGGCGTACAACAGGGAGGCCCTGAGCGAGGGGGACCTCCCGGCTTCCATCCTCGACTTCACGGACCCCGAGTGGCAAGGCAGGATCGGCTGGGCCCCGACCAACGGCTCTTTTCAGGCGTTCGTCACCGCCCTCAGGGTCATCGAGGGCGAAGAAGTGGCCCGCGAGTGGCTGGAGGGTGTCCAGGCCAACCAGCCGCGCGAGTACGACAACAACCTCCCCATCCTCGAAGGGGTGGCCTCCGGCGAGATCGAGGTCGGTTTCGTGAATCACTATTACCTGTTCCGCAAGCTGGAGGACGAGGGCGAGGGCTTCGGGGCGCGCAACTACTACCCGCAGAACGGGGACCCCGGTGCTTTGGTCAACGTGGCGGGGATCGGCATCCTGAACACCACCGACAACTCCGAAGAGGCCGAGGCGTTCCTCGACTTCCTCCTCTCCGAGGAGGCCCAGCAGTACTTCGCCGACGAGACCTACGAGTACCCGCTCGTCGAGGGGGTCCCGATCAACGAGGAGCTTACGCCGCTCTCGGAGATAGAGACGCCGAACATAGACCTCGGCGACCTCGACGACCTGGAAGGCACCCTGGATCTCCTCCGGGAGACCGGGGTGCTCTAGGCCCGGGAAGGGGAGCCCGGAGTTGGCCGCCACCGGCAGAGAGCCCCGCCCAAGGACACGTTCGTTTCGGCCGCCGCCGGTGGTGTGGGTCCCCGCCCTCCTCGTCGCGGCAGCGATGGCCTTGCCGCTCGTTTATCTGGCATTGAGAGCCTTTGAGGACGGGGGAGAAGTGGTCTTCGAAGTGGTCCTCCGCGGCAAGACGCTAGCGGTCCTCTTCCGGAGCGTGCTCCTGGCAGCGGTGACGACGGCGTCGTCGGTCGCGGTAGCGGTGCCTCTGGCGTGGCTCACGACGCGCACGGACCTGCCGGGCCGGCGGGCGTGGGCGACTTTGGCGGCCCTTCCGCTCGTTATCCCGTCGTACGTCGGGGGGTTGGTGCTGGTGAGCACGCTCGGTCCCAGGGGGTTCGTGCAGGAAGCCCTCGAACCTCTGGGGGTCGAGAGGCTGCCGGAGATCTACGGCTTGCCCGGCGCGACCCTCGCGCTGACCCTTTTCTCCTACCCTTACGTCTTCCTCACGGTGCGGGGCGCCTTGAGGGGCATAGATCCGGTACTCGAGGAGGCCTCTCGGTCTTTGG
>JALZEL010000233.1 GCA_030862075.1 Actinomycetota bacterium
TGCGAGGGCGGGACCGCTAAAGATACCCGCGTTCACGCCCTCCGCGTAGAACGCACCCTCCAGCCGCTCCAGCTGTAAGGCGAACTGGAAAATCGCCACGTCGCCCAAACCCTGGTAGGTCGGGTAGCTTACGCTCCCCTGCGCGCCGGAAGAGCGGGTAGCGAGACCAAAGCCGCCTATACCCGCCGCCGAGATCGCGGCAGTTGCCCACGCCGCGGTCTTCAGGAAGTTGCGCCGCGAATGCTCCCGGTCTAACCCGATCGAGAGGGTGCGGCCTGCATCTTCGCTCATCTACACAGTCTCCTTTCTTCTTAGGGTCTTCTTTGACCCCTTTTCCATCCTCCTACTGCTCTTGCGTATCGTTCAAGGTCCTGATCAATCTGACCCTTATCACCTCTTCCCACCTGCTAGCCTGCTTCTTCCATCGTGCTTACGAGCCGTACTACGGAATCTCGCCGGGCTCGGATCAATCGCACCTCAGCCACTCTCGTCTTCTAAGGGCAGTAGTCCCGCAAATTTGATGCGTGGAGGGCGATGATCCGAGGCCACGCGATTGACATAGAATTGGGTTGTGGCGGACAGGAGACGCCAGTACTTGCTCTTGGCCGACGAGGATCTGATGTCCCTCGTTGGCGACGGGGATGCGGGGGCGTTTGCGGGACTTTATGATCGTCACAGCCGGGCCGCGTACTCGCTGGCCTACCGGATGATGGGCGAACAGCAGGCGGCGGAGGACCTCGTACAGGAAGCGTTCCTAAAGGTGTGGCGAGCGGCGGGAAGCTACCGGGCACAGAGAGGAAGCGTGCGCACCTGGGTGCTCTCGATAGTCCACAACCGCGGCATAGACCATCTGCGTTCGTCGGCGAGTCGCCGTAGGATCCAGGACAGAGTTCAGGAGACGGCCCCGACCTCGCAACCAAGCGAGGCCTTCGCTGATACCTGGCGCAACACCCAGTGCGAGCAGGTCAGAGAAGCTCTCAGAGGTCTACCGCCGGAGCGGCTTAACGTGCTCGAGCTTGCGTACTTCTCGGGCTACACTCACAAGGAGATAGCGCAGCTCCTCGACCTGCCGCTCGGTACCGTCAAGGGGCGTATGAGGCTCGGCTTAAAGAAGCTCCGATAGTACTTCGACTCCCGGGGATGGCAGTGCACGGATGACCGGCGAACGACGTGAGCCCTGGCGCGACCGCTTTGACGACCTCAAGGACGCCTACGCCTTGGGGGCTCTCACCGACGATGAGCGCCGGGAGTTCGAAGATTGCCTTGCAGCACACCCCGAGCTGCAGGCCGAGGTGGACTATCTTACCTCCGTCGCAAACCTCCTGGCACTCACCCCTCAAGAGCATGAACCTCCCCCCGAGCTTCGTCACCGCCTTATGAACATAATCGAAAGCTCTGCAAGTGCAAACCTCCCCGAGCGCCTCTCACGCGTGACGAAGCTCCGATGGCTCTTCGGTCCGGGTGGGCGCACCGCAACTGTCGCCGCGGCAGCCGCGGTCCTGGTCGTAGTCGGGCTCTTTGCCTGGAACCTTTCTCTACGGGGGGAGAACAAGGACTTACGGGGCGAGCTCGAAACCCGCCAGACCTATGAGCTGCAAGGGTCTGGCGAAGCACAAGATGTTCAGGGTCAAGTCGTTAGGTTAGGTGACGGTCGAGCAGTTCTGATGGCCGAGAACCTGCCTGCCACACCGGAGGACAAGGTCTATGAGACCTGGATCCTGCGCGACGAAGTTCCCGAGCCCGCCGGCACCTTCGAGCCACGCGAGGGAGGGGTCGCCGCCGCCCCTATCGAGGGCTCTTTAGAGGGTGCTGACGCTGTGGCGGTGACGGTTGAACCGGCCGGCGGCTCCTCAGCGCCAACTGACGATCCCCTCTTGAGCACCAACCTTTAGCCTCAAGCCCTCTCCCAAGGTCCTCCTCGCTTACTCCTCAAGCGTTTACAACCCCGGCATGGAATGTAGAAGGTTTGTAGGGAAGAGGCGTAAGAAGAAAGGAGCAAGGATGCCTGTAGACCTAGTAACCGAGATAACGCCACCTCGCACCAAAGCTTCGATGGTGCGAGGGTGGTGAGGTATTCTGGGTGAACTAGCAGCATGGCCGCTGCCTCGATCCTCGCTGCGCTCGCCCTCCTCGTCCACAGCGCCTAGGGGGACTGTTCGTCTTTCTAGCTTAGCTGAGGTCTCGGCTGCCGTTTAACCCTGAGGAAAACCCACGCACCGGGTTAGCTACCATCCGCCGAGGAGCGTTCCAGGAAGTCGGCAATTCGTTTTGCCGATACAGCATCTGCGTTAAGTTTTCTAAGCTTGGTTTAAGACTTACGGTGGTGCTTATCCCGATCTTCGCCATCGAGGAGTTCGGACTTTAGCTCGTCTATGGGGCGGCGAGCCTCGTTCACAAAGCGACCCAGGTCCCGAGCCATGCTCGTGGCCCTGCTGGGTCCGAAGATGACCAAAAAGAGAAGCACTATGATAACTACTTCTGTGAGACCTACACCGAACATCCCCTACGCTCTAAAACTTTCACTCGGGACGATACTCTCGTCCTCCTGGACGTGTGACGTCTCACTACCAATTGCTCTGTTTTGGGACGGTTTCTCCTCTTTCCTATTGCGAACCTGCGCCTCGTCCTCGTTGTCGGCTCCAGCTAGTCCCTCACGAAGCTCCCTGACACCGCCACCTACTGCCCTGGCGAGTTGAGGGAGACGCTTAGCTCCGAAGAACAAGAGGACGATGGCCAGGAGAACTAGTAGCTCTCCCCCTCCCAAACTGGGTATTCCTGGAATCATACAGCCTCTCTCCTCTCTCTTTTATGCTTCTATCTTAGAAGCACCGGCTAGCGCAACAGGCCGGCTGAAGTGCCTATATTTATCTATACGCTCTCAACGGGCCGCAAGATCAGTAGCGAACACAGGTATCAAGAGCGGTAGCGCATGTGCTCGCTGTGCAACAGGAGAGCCCCTTGTGTATTTCCCAGCTTTGTTCTTATTACCGCACAGATTGAGGCTCTGTCTAACCCTG
>JALZEL010000235.1 GCA_030862075.1 Actinomycetota bacterium
GTAGGGGAACGCAGGTTGGCATAGAGGAGAAGTTCCTGTGTCGGAGGCTCAAGAGAAGAACAAGGCCCTGATCCGCCGCTTCCTGGAAGCGCATGCTAAGGGCGATCTAGATACCCTGGATAAGATGCTTGCCCCCGACTTCGTCGACCACACCCTGATGCCTGGCCAACAGCCCGGCCGCGAGGGCTACTTGGGGGCATTCACCGAGTATCATGCCGCCTACTCCGACACCCGCTACGTCATCGAGAAGCAGGTGGCCGAGGGCGACGAGGTGGTGACTACCTTCGCCGTAAGCGCCACCCATGACCGAGGGGAGTGGATGGGTTTGGTGCCCACCGGCAAGGAGTTCAAAGCGCTGCTTGTCCTCATCCATCGCATAGTAGGGGGGCAAGATAGCCGAGGAGTGGAGCCAGGGGAGCGGCCTCGCAGAGCTGACACAGCAGCGTCTAGAGCAAGAGAGGATCGAGCGCGAGCGCGTAGAGCAAGAGCTTAGGGTAGCGCGGAGCATGCAGCAAGCCTCACTCCCCATGGAGGTGCCCGAACTGGAGGGCTGGCAGATCTCCCCCTACTACCAGCCCGCTAGGGAGGTTGGAGGAGACTTCTACGACTTCTTCGAACTCGAAGACGGTCGGGTAGGCCTAGCCGTGGGGGACGCCACGGGCAAGGGCATGCCGGCTGCTATAGCGGTGACCGCAAGCAGTAGTATGCTTAGGGCAGTAGCTCAAGCTCTGGGTTCCTTCTCACCGGGGGAGGTACTAGCTCGGGTCAACGAGACGTTGTTTGCTCGCATCCCTCCCAACATGTTTATCACCTGCTTCTATTGCATCCTTGACCCTAAGAGCGGTAGCTTGAGATACGCCAACGCCGGCCACAACCTCCCCTGCCGCCGCCACCAACATGCAGCGACCGACCTTAACGCGAGGGGGATGCCGCTGGGGCTGATGCCAGGGATGGCCTACGAAGAGAACGAGACCGCACTTGTGGCGGGGGAGGGGGTGTTCTTCTACACCGACGGGCTGGTAGAGGCGCATAATCCCCAAGGCGAGATGTTCGGAACTCCCCGCCTTCGGAGCCTCTTGAGCGAGCACCCGATGGGCGGAACGGACCTCAGCGCCATCTTGATGGAGGAGTTGGAGCGCTTCACTGGAGAGGGCTGGGAGCAGGAGGACGACATCACCCTCCTTACGCTGAAGCGTTCCCCGACCCGAACTTAAACTTCGGAGAACTCCACTACTTGCACGCAGTTTAGTGAGCAGGGCACGAGCGCCTACCCGCTAGACCAGTGCCAGCTCTATCTCCGGCTCTTCACCAAGCGTGGCGGAGAAGCGAACCTTCAGGGCATTCTCAGTTCGTTCAGTTAATACTCGCCGGACAGATGGGTGGCGGACAGTGTTCTGTGCGTGCAAGGGAGGTGCCACCTGAGAGCGTGTGAGAGCCGCGAGGTCGCCCGAGACGAGGGGAGCCCCCGGAGGGGGAGAGGTGGGGAAGGCCGCGAGAGGTGCTAAGTGAGGGTCCTGAGGCTACGATAAGTGAACCTCCACCTCGACTGGCAGCGAGGTATCATTCGAGCATGACAGTTCGAAGCGTTGCAAATTGGACGCAGATCTTTGTCTGCGCTACGCCGGGGGAGGGACGGTGCGGGGCCAAGGGCGGCGGCGAGCTCTTTGAGGCATTTCGCGAGGAGGTCGAGCAGTTGGGGTTCTCGCCGACGGCCGTACTCCGGAACGCCTGCACCCGCCGCCACGAGGAGGGGCCGGTCGTCTTCGTCTTCCCGGACGACGTCTGGTACACCCGCGTAACCCCCGAAGACGTGCCGGGGATCGTCGAGGAGCACCTAGGAAACAGGCGGGCGCAGGTTAAGGGCTAGCGGGCCCGCTCGGAGGCTGGCCGGTGCTCGAACCCGACGCGTCCCAGGGTCTGCTCCATTGCCCAATCGGCCCCCGTGAGGAGCCGTCCCCGGAAGCTTTTCATGTAGTATAGGAAGATGCTCCTGTACAAAGCCTGGGCGGGGCGGCCTTTCAGCTTCCCGCCGACGACCGTCGCCACGGCGCTCTCAGGTCCAAGGCTCACCACGTAGCCTCTATCGAAGAACTTGAAGGGCCGACGCTTCTCCCGCGGCACGCCTCGCAGTCGCCTCCTCAGATCGCGGGCGACGTAGGGGCCCTGTTGCACCGCGACGGAAGCGGTGGGGGGCAGGGGACCCAAGTCGGGGTGCTCGTAGAGGTTGCTGTCCCCAAGGACGTAGACCTCCGGGTGGCCGGGGAGCGTAAGGTATTCGTCCACGACAACCCGGCCCGCATCGTCGTGCTCCCCGGGCAGGTCCCTTACGAGGGGGCTGGCTCGGACGCCCGTGGCCCACACCCGCGTCGCCGCGGGGAGCCACTCGTCTCCGGCCTTAACGCCCTCGTCGTTCGCGCCCGTTACCGGAGCGTTCAGCCGGACCTCGACCCCGAGGCGTGTGAGCTCCTCTAATGCTACCTTGTGGAAGTAGGGATCTAACCAGTCCATGAGTCGTTCCGTCGCCTCCAGGAGCACTACTTTCGGCGCTAGAGCGGGGCCCTTTGCGGCGCGCTTCTTGAGGTAGTCGAAGAGAGCGACGACTTCGGCGGCCAGCTCGACCCCCGTCGCCCCGCCTCCCACGATGGCGACCGTGAGCCCGCCCGTCGGGCGGCTCTCTCCTCTCAGTGCTCCCTGCCAGGCCTCGTTCAGCGAGGCGCGGAGCTTCAATGCGTCCGAGAGGCTCCAGAAGATCTGGAAATATCCGAGGAGGTCTTCGGGGGGAGGGGTGGCGACGCTGCCAGGCGCGAGGACGAGGTAGCAGTATTTGACCTCCCCGGACGAGGTGAGGAGGGTGTTGCTGTCCAGATCCACGCCGCTCGCCTCGGCCCTGAAGAACCCGTAGGAGGCGCTGCCGTCGCGTGTTATCGGGGTACGGACGCTGCCGGGGTGGACCCGCCCCACGGCTACCTCGTGGATCAGGGGTATGAACGCGTGCTCTTCCTCGCGGTCCACGAGCAGTATCTCGCCCGAACGCTGGAGCGAGGGGGGCAAACTTTGCAGGAAAGAGCCCCCGGCGAACCCGGCCCCCACGACCACGACCCGCGCGCCGGCCGGCGGTATACCTCCCTCTCGCCCGTTCTCTGGTCTCTCCGTCACGCTCTCTATCCTCCGGTTCCTCGCGACCGGGTAAATATACCTTTCGGGGTCATAAGAAGATGGGAGATACTTTACAAAACGGTCGGGGCTTCGCTAGACTCTACGGACCGGCAGGGGCCGGGGATACAGGGGACCCGCGAGGAACAGAGTTCGTCTCGCAGGGCTAGAAAGGGACAGTGTTGGAGAAGGAGGAGTTGGGCGCCGGGGACATCGTCCCCGGGCTCATAGTCAGGCACACTAACCGTCGCTTGGGCAAACTTGAAATGCCCGAGGCCTGTGAGCGTCTGATCTCGGGCAAGATCTCGTTCTCAGAGTTCGTGGACCAGGTCGGCGAGGGCTTCCGGGAGCTCTTGGACTTCATGATGGAGCACGACCTGCATCCGGGACGCCCCGGCGAGGTCCTCTACTGCGTGGACTGCTACGCCGACCTCTGCCGCCGCAGCGCCTTGCGCACCCAGCTGGGAAAGCTCTACTCCTTGAGCTCTGCCGCGCACGACAGGAAGGTCGGCTAGAGAAAAGGAGACGCGCCCTCCACGCCCACACCCGTTTAGCGGTAGAATCGGAAGGGAGGACCGTCCGCGGCATTGTGTTCTGTGGGGGACAACGAGGTCCTACGGTTATGCGAACCAGAGAAGGGGAGGACGCGGGCATGAACGACGAGATGCAGAAGAGGGCGATCACGATACTTGCGAGCGGTATCGCCTATCTCTTGGCGAGCCGGTTCGCCGACAGGTTCCTCGACGAGCCCGAGGAGCGCGGTGTCCAGGACGACGTCAAGGAGGCGCTCGTGAAGGCGAGCTTCTCGCTGGCCTCGACGGTCATAGCCTCCGTAATCATTCGGCGGGTCGTGAGCAGCCGCTGGGGCGCCTGAGCAGTGCCTTAATGGCGAGGTAACTCCGCTGTGGGTCCGAGCCTTCTGCAGTCGGCGCGGTTTGCGCTCGTCCTCGGGCTGCTCGTGGCCGGGGGGCTCTTGCTCTACGAGCTCGTCAGCGTCATCGAGGTTTTGGCCCTGGCGCTCCTCATAGCCCTGATCCTGGACCCGGCGGTGGCCCTCCTCGTCCGTCTCAGGTTCCCGCGCTTTTTGGCGCTCTTAATGGTCTTGTCCGGCGTGGTCGTGGGTTTCGGTCTCTTGGGCTATATAGTATTGCCTATCCTCTCGGAGCAGGGTAGCGATTTTCTGGCCCGTGCTCCCAGCGTGGTCCGCAGCGTGCAGGGATACTTGCAGGATCTCGGCGAGGCCTACCCGGGATTGGCAGGCGGCCCCGCGAGCGGGGTCGCGAGCCTCAACCTCACCGATGCCATCCAGGAGGTCATGCAAAGGGTCGGGGAGCTCTACGCCATAACCACCCGCGGGGCAGGCCTCCTCTTGCAGGCCATAGGGGCCGTGGTGATGGCGTTGTACATGGTTTCTAACCCGCGCCCCTTGGTGAACGGGGTGCTCGCGCTGTTCCCGCACGACAGGAGGGGACGGGTGGAGGAGCTCCTCTCGCTCATAAGGGATAGGGTCTCCGGTTGGATCATTGGCCAGCTCGCGGCGATGGTCCTGATCTTCTTGCTCACCTGGATCGGACTCGCGGCCCTCGACGTCGAGTACGCCTTCACCTTCGCCGTGCTCACCGGCTTCCTGGAGATAGTGCCGTTCTTCGGCCCGATCCTCGCTACTATTCCTCCTACCCTCGCCGCCTTTGCCGACTCCCCTACTAAGGCCCTCGTCGTCGTCGTGATCTACATAGCGATCCACCAGATAGAGGCGCACATCGTCGCGCCAATGGTCATGGCCCGCAGCGTGCAGCTCCACCCCGTCGTGGTCATCCTGGCAGTCCTGGCCATGGGCGATCTTTTGGGGCTCGCGGGCGTCATCCTCGCCGTCCCGACCGCGGCCGTGGTCACCGTCCTCCTGGATGAGCTCTACGTCAAGCCTCTGGGCACCGCCCCGTCCCCCAGAGCCGCCGAACTGCCCGCACGAGAGGGTGAACGTGAGGAGCCAACACCGGCCTCTCGTTCCTGAAAGTCCTGCTCGGACCCGCTTTCGGACCCTCCCCCCGTGTCCGGATAGGCGCCTTGGGTTATCATTTCGCTTATGAGTACCATTTTTATCGTGGTCCTGTTGCTCGCCTGTGCGTTCGTCGCGACGTCGGTCGTGCTCTCGCGGATGACCCAGAAGGTTCAGAGCGCCCCCGACAGCGAGTACCTGGAGCTCGAGGGGAACTGGATCCGCTACCGCGTGACGGGCGGGGGGCCGCCGGTCGTGCTCGTGCACGGTTGGCTCTCTTCGGGAAGGATCTGGGAGCGTCTCGCCGACCGCCTCGCCCAGCGCTTCACCGTCTATACTCTGGACCTCTCGGGTTTCGGCGATTCGGACAAGCCCGTCTCGGGCTACGGCGTACGTTACGGCAGCCGTCTGCTCTATGCCTTCTGCGCCCACTTCGGACTCACGCGGTCCGCCGTGGTCGGCCACGACGTCGGAGGTACGATGGCCGTGAAGCTCGCCGCCGACCACTCGGACGTGGTGGGCCGACTCGTCCTCGTCGCGACACCCGCCGCGGAGGACCAGATAGACTTGCCGACCTTCCTCTGGCTCGCCACCCTGCCCGTCGTGGGCCCCATCTTCTACACTTTGGGCCGCTTTATAAGGCCCCTGCGCGGGTTCTGGATGCGCTCGTTCGTCCTCGACCCCGAGGACCTGACCGAGGAGGTCGTCGAAGATGCGGGCAAGTCCACCCCGGCGGCGGTCCAAAAGACCTTTGCCGTGATGCGGCGTGAGATCTCGCGGGGCAGGCTCGTGCGTCAGGCCGGCGTCGTAAAGGTCCCCGTCCTCGTCATCGCCGGGGAGGGAGACCAGGTCGTAGACCCTCAGGCGACGGAAGACTGGGCCCGAACGCTCTCGGCCGAGGTCGTCCTCTTGAACGACTGCGGGCACCTGCCGATGCTCGAGCGTCCCGGCGAGTTCAACGCGCAAGTCCTCACCTTCCTGACCGGCGACTCCGGTTACCTCGATCTGGTCGCCGAACCACCGGAGGAGATGGAAGACGTCGCCGTTTCGGAAACGCTCGAAGAATCGCTCTCCCCAACGGGCGCCGAACC
>JALZEL010000241.1 GCA_030862075.1 Actinomycetota bacterium
CTCACTCCTCCTTTCCCTTTCCCCAATTGAATGGGCACCAGCTTCCTTATTAGCGTCGATAACGTTCTTCTTGAGTCCTATCTTCGATTACCACTCATGAGTCATGACCACGTCTTCGTCGCTTACCCTATAGCCGATCTTCTTATAGAAGCTCTCCGCAGGGGTCCCTTTGTGGGTTGTGAGGTAGCTCAGGTTCACTCCCATCTTCTCTAGCCTCTCCTTGAGGCGTTGCATTAGCCTGCTGCCCACGTCATTGCCCTGTGCGTCTGGCCTTACGCACAACGTTTTCAGGCAGAAAATCTCCCGCTCATCGTCCTGCTCGATATAACCCACAGCGAACGCCACTACTCCCTCATCGAGGGCCACCAATCCAACGAATCCTGATACATCCAGGGTCCGGGCCAACTCTTTCTTGGCTGTGTCGAAGGTATAATTCGCATTCCAAGGTTCGTCATTGAAGACTGATACCAGCAGGTGGGCGCACTCATCCAAATGCTCTTTTCTCAGGTTCTCGATGCTTTCCACCCTCGTCAGCCTCCTCCTCAATTGGCCAGCACCAAAACCCTACTTCATCTGACAGCTGTAAGTAGGTCGTGTTCCCACGAATGCTTCGGGTAATGAAACCCTAGAACATCCAGCTGACGGGCCCTCTAACGCCACCGGGAGCCTCTCTAAAGGTCTGCTATCACTTCCGAAGGGTTCGACCCAGGACACCTTCCCGATCCCCGAGGGTTGTTGCAAGGGACTGGCCAGTCACAACATATCCGTTAACGCCCGCGCTCACCCGCTTTGCGAAGCGCAGCGGAGCAAAGTCGGGTGGCAGCGCATTGTTAGGTGTTGTTACTTTCCAAAGTTATTACTACTTTTCCTCGGGCATGTCCTTCTCCAAGATACCTGAGCGCTTCAGGAACCTCACTTAACGGATACCGTCTATCAATGACCGGGACGACTTTGCCAGCTTCATAAAGCTCTGTTACAAGAACCAAATCTCTTAGATTTGGTTGGACCACCAGGAGGCGTATTTTCTTGCCCGTGGTTGCTCTAATCCATGGTCCCAGGAGCAAAATCTGGAGAATTGTGGCTACAGAACCTCCGACAAAGAAATAACTTCCATTGGGCCTTAGCGCCCGCTTGTAGGCGAAAACCGAACGATGTGCGACAAGATCAAGTATCAGATCATAATGTTTTCCATTTTTGGTGAAGTCTTCCCGGGTGTAATCAATGACATGGTCTGCGCCAAGCGAGCGCATAAAGTCCAGCTTGCCTGTGTTATCCACCCCGGTCACTTCAGCCCCGTATAGTTTGGCAAGCTGCACCGCAAACGTACCTGCGCCACCACCGGCGCCATTAATCAAAACCTTCTGTCCTGGCTGAACCTGTCCTTTATCGCGAATACCCTGGAGGGCAATGACTGCCGCTTGCGGGATGGCCGCTACTTCCTCGAATGTCATACTGGCCGGTTTTAGTGCCAAGGCACTTTCGCGAGCACACACATACTCGGCAAAACCGCCCATAAAGCCCAAGATGTCCCCGAATACCTCAGCGCCTAGCTGAAATTGTTTGACGTTAGTGCCAACCGCTTCAACTCGCCCCGCTATGTCAGATCCGAGTATCTTGTTCTTTGGTTTTAGAGGGCCCATGAAGCGGGCATAGAGTGGCTTACCCCTCAAACACTCCCAGTCAGAGGCGTTTACGGATACCGCATGGACTTTTATTAGAACTTCATTGTCCTTAGGAGTGGGTCTTTCTACCTCTTTGAGCTGAAGAACGTCCGGCGGTCCGTATTCTGTGTATACAATCGCTTTCATGAGTTTCCTCCAAGGTTACTTTAACCTGGTGATCTTGAGTGTGGTGAACCACACCCTGTCCTATAAGTTTGCACCATAACTTGTTATTAGGTCGCACCGCGTTTCTATCGGTATGCATAAGGCACATGGTGAGCCACGGAGCGGCAACTCGACACTGGTGATTAGGGTACGCCGCCCCCTCCCCCTATGCTCTTGCTTCCCACTTCAGGACATTGACCCCCTTAACGGTGAGCCACAGGGCGAGTCCCAATTCCGCGAGGAAGGCGGGCAGCAGGACCCAGGGCAACAGGCTTGCGGCGAGTGCCGGAGCCAGGATCTGCGCAAAGCTGTTGGTCAGGTAGCCCAACCGCCCGATTACCAGCAGGATGCCGATGGTCCTGGGCAGATACCCGGATCTGTAGATCAGATGACAAGTGGGAAAACAAGTTGACATTTGCAACCTGGGCCCGCTCGAGGAGCGGTACTCCTGTTGGACCGGGGAGACGCTCAGAATGTATTATGTCGAAGGTTGCTGGGTTTTGGCACTGGGGGAATAAGCCTCATAGGACCGGGGCTATGTGGGTGTCCGCGAAGACGTCTTAGCGGCAGTTCGGTGTGTACTTGACGATGGAGGTTAGGGTTCTCTCCACTTGCCTTGCTCGGCTCGAACCACTACGTGAAGCGACTCGACTTTTAATAGACTTCTTTGAGCAAGCCGAGACACGTGATAAGCGCTTCTAGTACCATCCGAGATAGCGCAGCTCGGCAAGAGGGGAGAGAATGAAGGGTAAACTCGTGAGAGCGGCCTGATCGCGGGGGTGATTTGGGGAGCTTACAAGCGGCTACGCACGCCCGAGTCGCTCAAGGGCAACTACGCGAACGCCTCGACGAGAGTACTTATAGTGGGCGGTGGGTTTGGAGGATTGGCCGCGGCGAGGGAGTTGACGCGTGCTCTCGGCGGGAGCGAAGATGTGAGCGTGACCCTGCTGGACCGGGTGAACTACACGACCTTCTGGCCCATGGTGCCTTCGGTTATCACCAGCAATGTGGAGGTGCGTCATGTCGCCCACTCCCTCCGGCGCATCCTCAGGCCCTTGGGAGTGGAATTCTTCCACGATGAGGTGACGGGAGTGGATTTCGATACCCGCCAAGCAAAGACGGAAGAAGGGACCTTCTCCTATGACTACCTTATCCTATCTCCAGGCAGCCGAACGGCCTTCTTCGGCATCCCGGGCGCCGAGGAGAACGCTATGGACACCAAGGGTTTGCGAGACGCCCTTCGGGTACGTAGCCATGTAATTGACCGTTTCGAGGAGGCCGAGCGACGGCGCGGTGAGCTGCCGGATGGCCTGCTCACCTTCGTCTTCGTCGGCGGAGGCCCTACAGGGGTTGAAGCCGCTGCCGACACGCACGATCTAATCGTTGACGTGCTGAAGGGCGACTATCCCAATGTGGACTTCGAGCAGGTGCGTCTCGTACTGCTTAACGCCGACGATCACATCCTCCATGGCCTCGACCCCTCACTGGTGCACGCCGCCACACGTAGGCTCGCCTCACAGCGGATAGAGATCATCAACGACGTTAAGGCCAAAGAGGTCCGACCCGACGCCGTAGTGCTCTCAGATGGGCACGCTATCCCAGCCCGTACCATCGTGTGGGCGGCAGGTATCGAGCCCTCTCTGCTCGCAAAGAACCTCGACGTTGGGAAGGACCACCGCGGCCACATACTCGTCGACGAATTCCTTCGCGTGAAGGACAGGTCCGGAGTCTACGCCGTGGGAGACTGCACCAGCATAGACTACGACGGTCCGCCGGTACCTGCCCTGGCTCAGGCCGCCGAGCAAGAGGGCAAGAGAGCGGCGCTGAACCTCGCGGCGGAGATCATGGGCGAGGTTCCCATACCGTTCCGCTATCGCCCTTTAGGTCAGCTCGTCGACCTCGGAGAAGGCAGTGCCCTCGTCGACGTCCTGGGCGTAAAGGTCAGCGGTCGGGTCGGTGCGCTCATCTGGAAGTGCATCTATCTCTACGAGCTCGGCTACAACCTCAACCGAGCGCAGGTACTAGTCGATTGGACGATCGACCTATTCGCCCGCCCCGACGCCTCCAAGCTCTTCGAGGACGATAAACGCCCGACGACGACAGGAAGGTAGGGAAACATGGCATGGCCGGAGAAGGACAGCATTATCATCAGGCAGGCAAAAGCGGTGCTCGACTTCAACTGGACCGGGGAGTACACTCAGCCGGGACCCAGGCTCTACCCGCGCCAGTGGTCGTAGGACTCGGCTCTCATCGCCATAGCCTACTCCCGCTACGACCAACAGCACGCCACGCGGGAGCTTAGGCACCTCTTCGAAGCTCAATGAAAAAACGGTCTTTTGCCACAACTGGTCTTCAACCCCCGCTTCACGAACTACTTTCCGGGGCCCAACTTCTGGCACGCTAAGGAAAGCCCCGACGCCCCCAAACACCGCGAGACCTCCGGGGTGGTCCAGCCGCCCGTTCACGCCACGGCTACTCTTTACGTCTACCGTCATGCCGAGGACGAAAAGAGGGCGAAAGAGTTTCTCGAGTACGCCTTTCCTAAACTGAAGGCTTGGCACGATTATCTCTACCGCGAACGTGACCCCGGGAGAGAAGGGCTCGTCTACATCCGCCACCCTTGGGAGAGCAGCATGGACAACTCCCAGCTATGGGATCAGATCATGCAGCGCCTGCACCTCAGATCTGAGCAGGTTCGTGCACTTGAGACGTGGTCGGCGTGGGTGTGGGTGTCGATGACGTAGGCGAGCTTCAAGTAGTGCTTGAAGACGAAGCCGAGCATGGGCTTGACCATCTCTGCCTCGGGGTCCACGATCGCCGCGAGCTTGGTCTCGGGCTCGGCGACTCCCTGCTGCTTGCTCTTCATCCTTACTCGCTCTGGTCGAGCTCGGGCAGCCTCTTCCGGGCTTCCCTTACTTCCGCATCGTCCGGGTTTTGGCGCAGGTGCCTGTCTGCTTCGGCCGGCAGGGTTGCGTCCTCGGGTCGGGGGTCGTGCAACCTCGCCAGCAGCCTTTGCCGGTCGGGGAGATCAGTCGTGTCGTTGGGCTTTCCCACGGCTCCATTCTACCGGAGATTCTCCCAGTAGGGGGCCAGGGCCTTTCGGGCTGCCTCCACGGGTCCGGCGCCCCCCGCGTACTCCCCTGCCGGCGGATCTTCCTCCTCGACGCCGATTATCGTGGCGGCAATACTATCGGTGAGCGCATCCAGGTTGTATCCGCCCTCCAGAGTCAAGACCAGGGGCACAGCTCCGACCTCGCGAGCCACGGCGGCGAGCTCCGCTGCTAAGCTCCCGAAAGAGGCCGCCGTGAGGCGCATCCCTCCCAACAGGTCGTCGGCGTGGGCGTCGTAGCCTGCGGAGACGAGGATCAAGTCCGGGCGGAACTCCCTCAGGATGGGGACGAAGAAGCCGGCGAACGCTGCAGCGTACAGGTCCTCACCGGAGCGCGCGGGCAGGGGGACGTTCGCCGTGAAGCCTTCTCCCCGTCCCTCGCCTACCTCGCGGGCGTCACCAGTTCCCGGGTAGAAGGGGCTCTGGTGTGCCGAGAGGTACAGCACCTCCCCGTCCGAGTAGAAGACGTCCTGGGTGCCGTTGCCGTGGTGGACGTCCCAGTCGAGGATGGCGATCCTACCGAGTCCCCGCGAACGGGCGTGCTTGGCAGCCACCGCGGCGTTGTTTATGAGACAGAAGCCCATGCCGTAGCGGCGACCGGCGTGGTGGCCCGGGGGGCGGGCGATGGCGAAGGCCGCCTCTCCTGAGAGGGCGCTCTCGACCGCCCCTATGGCAGCCCCGCTCGCTAAAGTTGCGGCCTCCCAGGAAGCGGAGCTAAGAGCCGTGTCGAAGTCGAGGTAGCCTCCGCCTTTTTCGGAGAGCCTTTCGAGGTGGTCCAGGTAGTTGGGGGCGTGGACCGCTTCGAGGGCGTCCCTCGGGGCGGGTTCGCAGGGGTGCCACTCGACCGCGGCACCGGATCTCTCTGCCTCCTCGACCCCGGCGAGCGCCGCCGAGAACCTCTCCGGGGCCTCCACGTGGGCCACGCCGTTTATGTGACGTCCGGAGGCGGGATCGCTGTAGACGTGCAACTCTTACCCTCCACATCCGGCTACCGACGCTGCGGGTCGCCCAGGGCTTCGATGATGTCCTCCGTGACCTTCTGTGGGTCCTGGTCGGCATCTACTACGGTGAGTATGCCCTGCTCTCCGTAGCGTTTCTTGTTAGCCTCGGCCTCATCGAAGTAGGCCTCTATCTGCCGCCGGATGGCCTCTTCGGTGTCGTCCTCGCGCTGCACGAACGGCCCGGGGTCCTCGCCTTCTTCCGAGTCTGTGGGAGGGTCGTGCTCGAGGTGGTACACCCTGCCGGTGGCCAAGGAGTGTCGCTTGCCGCTGGTGATCCGCTCGATCAGCTCCTCATTGCTGGGCCCTTCGAGTACGATCACCTGGTCCAGGCCGCCACTGCGCTCCTTTAGCTCCTCATCCAGCGTGCGGGCCTGCTCTATGGTGCGCGTACAGGCGTCGAGAATCCAGGCCCCCGCGGGCTGCAGGTGGGGCCGCACCAGCTCCATGATCGTTTCGTCCAGGACCGGCTCGCTCTGATCGCTGTGGCCCTTTAGTTCGCGTCCTAGCTCAGTGTCGGCCTCTAGCTGGCCCCGGACCAGATCCCCGGTCGAGATGCGCGCGTAGTCGAGCTTCCCCAAGACCAGGTGGGCCTGGGTTCCCTTGCCGGACCCCACCGGACCCAGCAACGATACCTTCATACCGTCACCTCCACTCCTTCGCCGTCGCGCGAGCCCGTGTGTCGTGCCTCCTCACCATCTTAACGGGAATAGAATCTTCGGGCTCACCCGCAGGGGCTGGCGCGGGACAGCTGGGGTTCATGAGTTAACATCTGCCAGACGGCGAGACTTTAGAAGGAGCTTGTGGTGCGACAGGAAGACAGACCGGTGCTGGGACGTGAGACGCGCGGGCCTATCGGGGCGGAGCACTTGGACACGGTGCCGTGGAGCCACGCTGGCGCCGACTCAGTCGTCGAGTTCTCGACGAACGAGCTGACCGCGATCTGCCCGATAACGGGACAGCCGGACTTCTACGAGCTCAAGCTCAGCTACCGTCCAGGGACGCGCCTTCTAGAGTCCAAAGCGATGAAGCTCTACCTGTGGAGCTTTCGGGACAGGGGAATGTTCGCCGAGGACTTGGCCGCAACCCTCCTCGGGGACCTCGTCGCTGCCTGCGACCCGGTGGAGATGACCGTGGACCTCACACAGCAGGTGCGGGGCGGTCTGCAGATACGGACCGTCGTGCGGTATCCGTCGAACAGAATGGCCTAGACTTGAAAGATATAGGCCGACAACATGGAATCGTAGAATAATACTAGTTCTTGAGCAACCGGAAGGGATCTTGCCTTCAGGCTTTGGACAAGAAATTCGGCAACAATGTGCTTGGCTCACCGAGAGTTTCACCGTCCTCAGATCGGGCAAAAATACAGGGCGGTAAAGTCGATTAAGGAAGGAGGAAGTAGTGACTAACATGGACAGGGGATGGCAATCACCACCGGAGGGTGCTCGGGAATGGCTTGGCCAAATGCAGGCCCTCTCGGAGCAGATCCTCAAGCAGCAGCAGAACTACCAGCAGATGATGCAGGAGCTGATGAATACCTATATGCAGCTCCTCAGCACCCCGGGTTCGTACGCCTCTGGGCAGGCCGAACAGCAGCAGCAAAGCCTCCAGCAGACGGTCCAGCAGTGGATGGAGCAGGCCCAGCAACAGCAGCAGATATTCCAGCAGCAGGCCCAGCAGCAGCAGCAGTCGTTCCAGCAAATGGTCCAGGAGTCGATGAACGCCTACCTGCAGATGTTCAACCTCCCACACTCTTACCTGCAGGAAGGGATGCGGCTTGCTCAGGAGAACACCCCAGGAAGCCCACAGGAAAGTGGTGCAGGACGAGATCCTAAGGAAGATCAGTATAGGAGAAGCGCCGGGCAAGAAGCTTGACACTGAAGTAGGAACCTGACCGTCTAACTAAGCGTCCGGTGCAAAGCCCCAGCGTTGCACCAGATTTGCAAAAAAGTCCCTCAATAAACAACTGCTGAGTTATAGGTTCTTGGAACCATAACATCTGGCAGCACCAGCCGAATTTTGGTGCAAGGCCGGCCTTGTACCGGCTTTGCACCAAAACCTAAGAACTATGCACACTTTTGGTGAAGCCCGGATTCCTGCACAAAAGTGGCGTAACACAAATAATCGTCTCGATGCCCAGCTCATGTATCGACTGGCAGAGGACGCAGAGGTTGTGAGAAGATGGCCCGCAAAGCAGCCAAAGCGCGGTGGCATAAGAAGCGGCGGGAAGGATCTTCGTAGCGCGCCTTGGCTGCTTTGCGGGCTAACTCGGACCTCTGATCGGACGAGAGCTTTTCGGCGCGAGCATTTCTACCCTCAAGTCGCCGAGCCTCCGAATTCTTGGGCCGCTTTGTTCCTCTCTTCGGACTCGCGACAATCTTACCCTGAGCGGTCAAGCACGACGACAACCACTTCACGAAGAGCGCCGGATAGAACTACCCAACATCCACGTCGGTCGTATCTACGTCCAGGACCTCATCTACCTCCGTGATATCAGCCAGGACCTCCTCCAGGTCCTCCTGATTGGTTGCGGAACCTTCTAGCACGATCACACCCTCGCGCATCTCGCGAAGCGTCAAGTCCGTGCCCTCTAAGAGCCGCTCTACGTCGCCGCGTAGGTCTTCCCCCTCCGCCGGGTAGCGCTCGCGCTCCTGGCCGGAGTCCGGGTCTATGTAGGCGTCGTTGCGCGGGTAGCCGGAGTCGGTCGGGGTGTGGGTCTCATCCTCCCAGTCCTCGCGCACGAGGTCCGTTTCGGACTGCGCCTCCTCCTCGCTCTCGGGCTCGCTGACGAGCTGCCCCTCGTGCCGCAGGTCCTCCTCGTCGGACCTCCGGGGCGCGTAGCCTTGCGGGCTCTCGGCGTCGCCTAAGTGGTCGCCGGGCTCCTCGTCCGAAGGGTCGGCGTGGAAGGTGGCGAAGTCCGCCTCTGGGTCTAGGGAGAGTGCCGTTATCGGCACCTCGAACTGCTCCTCCGCGCCCGTCTCCACGACGACGTGCGTCACCTCCCCCGTCCCCTCGTCGGTGACGACCTCGGAGATCCGTCCGACCTCCGTCCCGTCCGCGGTGCGCGCCTCCAACCCGACCAGACCACGCTCTTCCATCTCGTAAAACCTCCTCGTAGCTCGCGAAACCTTTATCTTACCCCGGTGTGCCATCCCACACCGTTTCGCCTTGATCTACCCCAGATAAGTAATAAAATATGAGCATGACGTACTAAGATCTGACCGGTTAGGACTCCGAGTTTGGGAAAGAAGGACAGGAGTCGGGTTTTGTATCTTTTTAGGAGGCTGTTTAGATGATATGTGAGAACTGCCGGGTACGGCCGGCGAGCGTTCAGGTTCACCAGCAGCAGGGTGGGCAGCGGACGTCGGCTTACCTGTGCACGCAGTGCGCGAAGGAGCTCGGCATGATCGGCGGGGGCGGTGGCTTTGGGGGTGCCAACCCGTTCGAGATGCTGCACAACCTCGTGCAGCAGCAGAGCCAGGGCGGTCCGGGCAACTTCTTCGAAGCCCTGGCGCCCGAGGCCAAGGAAGCCGTGATGCGGGCCCGCGAGGCTTCGGCGGGGACGGCCCGGACGAACGCTATCGGGACGGATCACCTCCTGGCCGGCGTGGTGACTGGGGACAACTTGGCAACCGAGGCGCTCAGGCGCGCCGGGGCCAACGTGGACGGGATGCGGGAGAGTTACCGGGAGTCCCGCGGGAACCCGGGTGACAACGTCTACACCTTTACCCCGAGCGCCAAGAGGGCCTTGCAGCTCTCTTTCGGGGCTGCCAGACAGATGGGCTCGGCCCAGGTCGGGAGCGAGCATTTGCTCCTCGGGCTGCTCGGCGAGGGCGACGGCAACGCTTACCAGATCCTGGCCCGCAACGGGGCCAACGACGCGGAGGCTTTGCGGCGTGAGATTGCACGCCTCCTGCAGCAGCGCGGCGCCCAGATGGGTCCCGGCGCCGGAGTAAGCGGCGGTGGCTTCCCCGGTGGTCCCCAGGGGCCGCAGGGCGACAGCAACACGCCGACGCTCGACCAGGTCACCCGCGACCTCACCGAGGCCGCCCGCAACGGCGAACTCGACCCGGTCATGGGCCGCGCCGAGGAGATAGCGCGCGTCGTGCGCATCTTGAGCAGGCGCACCAAGAACAATCCCGCCCTCATCGGCGAGCCCGGCGTCGGCAAGACCGCCATCGTCGAGGGGCTCGCGCAGCGCATCGTCTCGGGCGACGTCCCGGACTCGCTGAAGGACAAGCGCGTCATCGCGCTCGACGTCGGATCGCTCGTCGCGGGCACGAAGTACCGGGGTGAGTTCGAGGAGCGGTTCAAGGCGGTGCTCCGGGAGATCTCCGAGGCCGGCGGGGAGATCATCACGTTCATCGACGAGCTCCACACCGTCGTCGGGGCCGGTGCGGCCGAGGGCGCCGTCGACGCCGGCAACATGCTGAAGCCGATGCTCGCCCGCGGCGAGCTCCGCGCGATCGGCGCGACGACGCTCGACGAGTACCGCAAGCACGTCGAGAAGGATCCCGCGCTCGAGCGCCGCTTCCAGCCGGTGCTCGTCGGAGAGCCGTCCGTCGAGGACGCGATCGGGATCCTCCGCGGCCTGAAGGAGCGCTACGAGGTCCACCACGGCGTCCGCATCAAGGACGAGGCGCTCGTCGCGGCGGCCGTGCTCTCGAACCGCTACGTGACCGGGCGCTTCCTCCCCGACAAGGCCATCGATCTCGTCGACGAGGCCGCGAGCCGGCTCCGTATCGAGATCGACTCGATGCCGACCGAGATCGACGAGGTCGATCGCCGCGCCCGCCAGCTCGAGATCGAGCGCGCCGCGCTCAAGAAGGAGACCGACGAGGCGTCGCGCGAGCGTCTCGAGAAGCTCGAACGCGAGCTCGCCGACCTTCGCGAGCAGCTCGACTCGATGCGCGCGCACTGGGACCGCGAGAAGGAGCACATCGCGCGGATCCGCGACGTCAAGTCGCGGACCGAGGAGCTGCGTGGTGAGGCGGAGCGGGCCGAGCGAGACGGCGACCTCGAGCGTGCCGCCGAGATCAGGTACGGGCAGCTCGTCGAGCTGGAGCGCGAGCCCGAACGCGAGAACGAGTCGCTCGCGGAGATCCAGCGCGACCGGAAGATGCTCAAGGAGGAGGTCGACGAGGAG
>JALZEL010000243.1 GCA_030862075.1 Actinomycetota bacterium
CCTGCGGAGGGCTCTACCCGGAGGAGGTTAGTAGATGGCGGAACGCACAAGGAAGCTGCTACACGAGATAACCCTGCTACCGCTCCCCGTGGCCGGCACCTTCGAGGACGGCCAGTAGGAAGGGAGAGACGTGGAGTTTCTTCAGCCGGAGAGCTGGCAGGAGGCGCTTGAGATGAAGGCGGCCCACCCCGAGGCCGTGCCCATACACGGTGGCACCGACGTCATGGTGGAACTGAACTTCGACCGCGAGCGGCCGGAGTACATCCTGGACCTCACACGGGTGCCCGAGTTGAGGGAGTGGGGGTGGGAGAACGGGCGCTTGCGGGTGGGGGCGGGGGTGACCTACACGCGGGCGATCGAAGGGCTCTCGGCCCCGCTACCAGGGTTGGCGATCGCCTCGCGCACCGTGGGCTCACCCCAGATCAGAAACCGGGGCACCATCGGCGGCAACATCGCCAGCTCTTCCCCCGCGGGCGACGCGCTCCCGCCGCTCTACGCCTCCGACGCCGAGGTCGAACTGGCCTCCACCGAAGGGACGCGTATCGTGCCTATCGAGGAGTTCGTCACCGGGCCGAAGAAGAACGTCCTAGAGCCAAACGAGCTGATCTTCGCCTTCCGCGTTCCCGAGGCCGGGGGGCCACAGCAGTACTCCAAGATCGGCACCCGCAATGCCATGGTCATCGCTTTGTGCTCCTTCGGCCTCGCGCTGCACCCCGAACAGCGCACGGTTGGGAGCTGCATAGGCTCCGCCGGCCCGACCCCTCTGAGGGCCCAAGAGGCCGAGAGCTTCATCGAGGGTGTTCTGGAAGAAGGAGATTTGTGGAACAAGCGCGGCTCCGTGGACGAGACGGCGCTCGCGCGCTTCGGCGAGCTGGTGAGCGAGGCGACCCGCCCGATAGACGACGTCAGGGGTACCGCCGCCTACCGGAGGCATGCCGTTGGCGTGCTGGCATGTCGCACATTCGCGTGGGCGTGGGAAGAGTACGGGAACGGGGGGTGAACGGATGCGCCTGAAGTGCACGGTGAACGGCGAGAGGCACGAGGTGGACGGTGTCTGGGAAGGCGAGAGCTTGCTTTACGTGCTCAGGGAGCGCCTGGCTCTGCCCGGGTCGAAGAACGCCTGCGAGCAGGGCGAGTGCGGCTCGTGCTCGGTGTACCTCGACGGCGTTCTCGTCTGCTCGTGCCTGGTTTTGGCCGGGCAGGCAGTCGGGTGTGAGATATTGACGGTCGAGGGGCTGGCCGACGGGGAGGCGCTGCACCCGGTGCAGGAGGCCTTCGTCGAGACAGGGGCGGTGCAGTGCGGCTTCTGCACGCCCGGGCTCATCGTCGCCACCCACGACCTGCTGAGGCGGGAGCCCGAGCCGAGCGACGCGGAGATACGGGAGGCTCTGGCCGGTAACCTGTGCCGCTGCACGGGCTACGAGAAGATCCTGGACGCCGTCCGCCTCGCTGCCGAAAGGGCAGGGGCAGCGTGACCGGCGCACCGCCCCGCGTCGTCATCCAGGGCTGCGCCGTCGCGACGGTGGACCCCGCCGGCACGGAGTATGCCGACGGGCACGTCGTCGTTGAGGGGAACCGTATCGTCGCTGTCGGCGGTGGGAGCGCTCCGGACGGAAACGAGGGCGTTGAGACGCTGTGCGTGGACGGTCGCGGGTGTCTTGTGACGCCGGGGCTCGTAAATTGCCACCACCACTTCTACCAGTGGGCGACGCGGGGGCTAGCGCAGGAGGCCACGCTCTTCGAGTGGCTCGTCAACCTCTATCCAGTGTGGGCACACGTGGACGAAGAGATCGAGTACGCTGCTACCCGCGCGGCATTGAGTGCTTTGGTACTCTCCGGCTGCACGGCAACGACCGACCACCACTACGTCTTCCCGCGCGGCGTAGGGGATCTCCTCGAGGCCGAGGTCGAGGCGGCTTCGGGTATGGGCTTGCGCTTCCAACCCTGCCGTGGCTCGATGGACCTCGGGCGTTCTCAAGGAGGACTTCCTCCGGACCTGGTGGTGGAGGAGAGGGACGAGATCCTGGCCGCGAGCGAGGCCGCTATAGACCGCTACCACGATCCCTCCCCGGACGCGATGCTCCGCATCGCCCTCGCCCCTTGCTCCCCTTTCTCCGTAACCCGCAAGCTCATGACCGAGACCGCCGAGCTCGCCCGAAGGCGTGGCGTCCGGCTGCATACCCACCTCGCCGAGACGAAGGACGAGGAAGAGTTCTGTCTCGAACGCTTCGGCGTCCGGCCCGTCGAGTACCTCGAAGATTTGGGTTGGCTCGGCGAGGACGTCTGGCTCGCCCACTGCATCCACCTCGACGAGCGTGAGGTCAGGCGCATCGCCGAGACGAGCACAGGCGTGGCGCACTGCCCCTCCTCCAACGGCAGGCTCGGGGCGGGTATCGCTCCCGTCCCAGCGCTCCTGCACGCGAGAGTGCCCGTGGGGTTGGGCGCCGACGGCGCGGCCTCGAACGAGGCCGGGGAGCTCGGAGCGGAGATGCGGCAGGCGCTCTTGCTGGCCCGGCTGGCCGGTGGACCGGCGGCGCTCACCGCCCGTCGGACGCTTGAGCTCGCCACCGTTCACGGCGCTCGTTGCCTCGGGCGGGAGGCCCAGATCGGGACATTGGAGGTAGGCAAGCTCGCCGACGTTGCCCTCTGGCGCGTAGACGACCTCGGGCACGCCGGGGTCCACGACCCGGTCGCGGCCCTCGTCCTCGGTCCCACGCCGCGCGTCGAGCTCTTGCTCGTGAACGGGCAGCCGATCGTAAAGGGCGGGGAGCTCGAGACCGCGGACGAAGTAGAGATCGCGAAGGAGATAGCAGGCGCGAGCCGGAGGCTCCTCGAAAAAGCGGAGGCAAAGGTATGAGTGAAGCGCAGACCACCCGCGAAGCACCTCCGGCCTCAACCCCCGGACACGTCGGGGAGAGCGCAGTCCGTCCTGACGGGATTCCGAAGGTCACGGGAGAGTTTATTTACTCCTCAGATTTGTGGGCCGAGGGCATGCTGTGGGGCGCGACGCTGAGGAGCCCGCACCCGCGGGCGAACATCTGGTCCATAGACACCTCGACGGCGGAGTCGATGCCCGGCGTCCACGCCGTTCTTACGCACGAGGATGTGCCGGGGCGCAAGGTGTATGGTCTCGAGGTTCCCGACCAGCCGGTCCTCGCCTGGGAGGACGTCCGCTACCAGGGCGAAGCCGTGGCTCTCGTCGCCGCCGACCACCCGGAGACGGCGCGGCGAGCCGTCGAAAAGATAGCTGTGGACTACGATGTCCTGGAGCCGGTGATCGACTCCGAGGAGGCCATGTCGGAGAGCGCGCCGATGCTCCACCCCTCCGGCAACCTCCTCAGGCACGTTCGCATAAAACATGGGGACGTCGAGGCAGCAAAGGCTGACGTTGTCGTCGAGGGTGAGTACGAGATCGGGATGCAGGACCAGGCCTTCCTGGGTCCCGAGTCCGGGCTCGCGGTGCCTGACGGACGGGGCGGGGTGGACCTGTACATCTCGACCCAGTGGTTGCACGTGGACCGCGACCAGCTCGCGGCGAGCCTGGATCTCACGCCCGAGCAGGTCCGGCTCACCCTCTCCGGCGTCGGCGGCGCCTTCGGGGCCCGCGAGGACCTCTCCATGCAGGTCCACGCCTGCCTCCTCGCCCTGCACACCGGCCGCCCCGTGAAGATGATGTACGGCCGCGAGGAGTCCTTCTTCGGCCACGTCCACCGCCACCCGGCGAAGATGCGCTACGAGCACGGTGCCACCAAAGAAGGCGAGCTCGTCTACGTCAAGGCCAGCCTCGTCCTCGACGGCGGTGCCTACGCCTCCAGCTCGACCGCCGTTTGCTCCAACGCCGCCTGCTTCGCCTGCGGTCCCTACGAAGTGCCGAACGCTCTGATAGACAGCTACGTCGTCTACACCAACAACCCTCCCTGCGGGGCCATGCGCGGCTTCGGGGCGGTCCAGGCCTGCTTCGCCTACGAGTCACAGATGGACAAGGTGGCCGACGCTTTGGGGATGGACCCGGTAGAGCTGCGCACAAAGAACGCCTTCAAGACCGGCAGCGAGCTTTCGACCGGCCAGAAGGTAACGGGGCCTGTCCCGGTCGCCGAGCTCCTGGAGCGCGTAACGGACATGCCCATGCCAGCGGAAGAGAGCCCGATGGGCCGCGACCTGCGCGAGCTGCCCGGTGGCGTCTCGAACGTCACGCATGGCGAGGGTGTGAAGAGGGGGGTCGGCTACGCCGTCGGCTTCAAGAACATCGCCTACTCCGAGGGCTTCGACGACTACTCGACGGCACGAGTGCGGCTCTCGATCTCGGCCGAGGGGCCGCTCGTCGAGGTGCACACGGCGGCGGCCGAGGTGGGACAGGGACTCGTGACGGTTCAGGCTCAGATCGCACGCACCGAGCTCGGCGTCGAGCAGGTCGTCGTTCTTCCGGCCGACACCTCGGTCGGCTCCTCCGGGTCCTCTTCTGCCTCCCGGCAGACCTGGATGACCGGCGGCGCCGTGAAAGCGGCGTGCGAGGCGGTTCGCCAGAGCGTCTTAGGTAAGGTACGCGAGGAGATCGAGGATACCCCAGGCGACCTGCGCCTCGAAGGAGGGAACGTCGTCTCGGGGGATGGGGAGATCCTGATCGGCCTGGACGAGCTTTTGGGGGACGAGAGCATCGAGGAGACGCGGGAGTTTCGTCACAAAGAAACGGAGCCGCTCGACGCAGACGGGCAGGGGGACGCGCACGTGGCGTTCGCGTTCGCGGCGCACCGGGCGGTCGTCGAGGCCGATACCGAGCTCGGGCTCGTGCGGGTGGTGGAGATCGCCACGGCCCAGGACGTCGGCAAGGCGTTGAACCCGCAGGCGGTGGAGGGCCAGATCGAGGGTGGCATCGCCCAGGGGTTGGGGCTTGCGCTGATGGAAGAGATCCAGATTGAGGAGGGCAAGGTCCGCAACGCCTCGTTTACGGATTACCTGATCCCTACGATCCTCGACATGCCCCCGGTAAAGGCTGACGTCCTGGAGCTCGGCGACCCGGACTCGCCCTACGGCCTGAAGGGCGTCGGCGAGCCGCCCACGATCTCCTCGACCCCGGCGATAGTCTCGGCTTTGCGGGACGCGACCGGACAGGATCTCGCGCGGGTGCCCGTCAGCCCCGACCAGATCGTCGGTATCGCCAAGAAGCCACCGGACCGTCCGCCGCAGCCGGGGAGCCGTAGCCCGGAGGACCCGACGACCACGACGATACAGCCGGAGGAGTAGCGCTGTGCCCGTGCCGCCCGCCGAGCTCACCGCTGAGTTCACCATGGAGACCTCGCCGGAGGGAGAGAAGAGCCCGCGAGAGCAGATCGAGGCCGGCAGGGAGGCGGCCGGCGCCTCGGGGCTCGCGCAGGAGACGGGACCGGAGAGCACGGCTCTGGCCGGCTCGCGCGCCGAGGTGCTGGAGGCCCTGCCGAAGGTGATCGAAGCCGCCCTCGACGCCGGGGCCAGGGGAGTGAAGGTAAGGATCGGTGTGCCTACGGAGGCGCGCCAGGAGACCTAGTAGGGAGGAAGGTGGCCGAGGGGAGAACGGAGGAGACGCGGCGAGACCGCAGGAGGCACCCGGTGGCCGAGGTGCCGCCGGCTGGGCGGCTCGCCGTCTACGGGTTCCAGCACGTCTTGGCGATGTACGCGGTCTTCGGGATAACCGACTTTAATGGGTTCGCTGAGGCGACGTGGTTGGGGGTCACCACGCCCTTCTACTTCGGATTGCCGACCTTCCAGCTGTTCCCGATCATCTAGAGGACTTAGTGCGGAGGATCACGGCAAAAGAGGCGGGCAACCTAGACAAGGACGAGTTCGTGGCGCGGTTCGGCCATCTTTTCGAAGGTTCGCCCCACTTCGCCGAGGCGGCCTGGCAAAAGCGCCCGTTCCGCGGCTTCTCCGACCTCTTCAGGGCTTTTGAGGAAACCGTGTACGCGGCGTCGCGGGAGCAGAAACTGGACCTGATTCGGGCGCACCCCGACCTCGCTGGTAAGGCGGCCGTCGAGGGCTCGCTTACCCCGGAGTCGACGCGCGAGCAGGCATCGGCGGGCCTGG
>JALZEL010000258.1 GCA_030862075.1 Actinomycetota bacterium
CGCGACTGGCGGGTCTGTGTCCGGAGCGCGATGATGTCGGGACCCACCGTGCGGGTCAGCTCCGGATCCAGGTGGCGGCCTTCGAGCTGCCGGTAGCGGGCGACGCCCCTGTTCGTAACCCGGCCATCCAGCGCAGAGAGCACCGATATCCGTCCCGACCAGTTCTCCGGCGTGATCGTCCACTCGATCGCCCCCTGGTGCATGTTGGCCATGCTGACGAAGCGGCGGCTAAGGAGGGTGGTCTCGCGGCCGGCCCGGTCACGGAACCGTAGGGCGCGCACGACCATCGCGTTGCGGACGTCCAGCTCGTGCCGGTAGGAGAGTAGCTCGACGTTGTCGAGGCTGAACATTTCGTCTTCGATCTGGAGCTTGAGCACGCACCAATTGGGCAGGTTTACCAAATCCTCGTTCAAGACCGGCCTACCGGCCATGATAGTGGTCTCCCGGTTGTAGCCGCCGTGTATGTAGGTGCCCGGGTAGTGCACATCGTCGGCGTCGGCCCACTCGGCGACGCCCCGGGTGCAGAAGTAGCCGTTACCGGTGGAGGTTAGCGCCTCGCGCAGAGCCTCCTCACCGGGATCGAAGAAATCGTAGGCGAGTATCCAGTTCGGCTCGGCGATCCTGCTCCTCTCCTCTACCATCTACCCTCCTCGTAGCCGTTAGCGTGCCAGCGTGTCCAGGAACTGTCTCACTTCCTCCGTCGCATGGAGTATGTAGTGGGCTGCGGTGGTCCGCCCGGCCACCTCCGGGTCGTCGGCGGCGCCGACGAAGATACCAATGCCCCGGTCCACGAGGGCCTCGAACGCGTCCTCGTCGGTGACGTCGTCGCCCAAGTAGAGAGGCACCACGTCGTGGCGGTCGAGACCCAGGGCCTCGAGCAGGTAGAGCACGGCTTTCCCCTTGTCCCAGTCGAGCTTGAGCTGTATCTCGTAGACCATCTTGCCGGGCGTAACCCTCAGCTCGTCGGGATGCTCGGCGAGTATCGTATCCACAACCTCTTTGACTTTAGGCCGCTCCTCTTTGGGGACGAGCCGGTAGTGGGCCGCGACCGAGGCTTTCTTCGGCTCGACCAGGGCGCCCTCGATGGGGTCGATCTCCTCGTGGAGCCGCGCTCTCACCTCGTCGAGCAACGCCTCGAACCCGACGCCTTCCGTGCGCTCGATGGTACCTTCTTGCGGGCTCCAGATGTCGAAGCCGTGACTGCCGGCGACGATCAGGTCGTCGAGGCCCATGAGCTCCTGCACCACCCGCCTGTCACGCCCGCTAACCACGCACACCGGACACCGCCCGGCCAGCCGTCGGACGGCGTTCCTCATGCGCTGGGAGATGACAGCGTCCTCGGGACGGTCCACTATGGGCGTCAGCGTGCCGTCGTAGTCGAGGAATACGGCAGGCGCTTTCCCGGCCAGCTGCCCGGCCAGCTCGTCGCCGTGGGCCAGCGCGTGCGGCAGATCGCCGATGTGCTTATTAGCCAATCATCTCCTCCTCACACCAGGCTAAGCTCTGCAAGGTCGCGGACGACGACGTCGGCGCCGCTTTTCCGGAGGACCTCCGGGGCGTCGCCCCGCGCCACGCCGATGACGAGGCCGAAGCCGCCCGCCCGGCCTGCCATGACCCCGGAGATGGCGTCCTCTATGACAACGGCCCGCTCCGAGGGCGCCCCGAGCATCCGGGCGGCCTCCTCGTAGGTCTCGGGGGCGGGCTTGCCGGCTAGATTCTTCTCCGCAGCGACGTTGCCGTCAACTCTAGCATCGAAGAGGTCCCGGATACCAGCCGCCTCCAGCACCACGTCACAGTTCTTGCTGGACGTGACCACGGCGACGCGCGTGCTCCTGGACCTCAGCTCCCGGATCAAGGCCACCGAAGAGCCGAACACCTCCACGCCCCGGAGCTTTAGAACCTCGTTGAACATAACGTTCTTACGGTTCCCGAGACCGCAGACGGTCTCCCTGTCCGGGGGATCGCTGGGGTTCCCCCACTCGAGGACGATACCGCGCGAGCGCAGGAAGCTATTTACGCCGTCGTAGCGTGGCTTGCCGTCCACGTATTGGTAGTAGTCCGGGTCGATCTCGAACGGCTCGAAGGGTCTCCCCTCGCGCTCCGACACCTCTTTCAGGTGCGCGTCGAACATCCTCTTCCAGGCGGCGGCGTGCACGCTGGCCGTATCGGTGATGACTCCGTCGAGGTCGAACAGCCAGGCGTTGTACTCGCTGGGGGAGACCAACTGCTTGTCCCGGTTTGCGCTTATTGGAACCTGCTTCCTGGCGTCGCGTAGTAAGGAGCTCGGCACGGTTCTCTTCGCTGGTCACGTACGCGCAGCGTAGCTCCAAACGATCCCGGTTCGATCTGTGGCGGGAAGCTCCGTCGAAAATCCCTGCTCACCGAAACAGCTCCATTCCAAAAAACGGGCTACCTGAAACCTATGACTCCGAGTAGCCAGTTGCACACTGGCTCCCTCCGTCCCATTAGGTGCCCATATCCTCAGGACGGGTTCTCAGCCTCTACCCAAGCATTTTTTCTATCACAAACAACCATGCCTTTAAGCTGAGGCTGCCGCATCAGCCAGGCGGCACATTTTCGTTGCCTGTAGCGCTTTGAACCGGGATTTCTCATATCAAACTTACCTCACCTATGACCGAAATGCTACTACCACTACCCTACTGAGCCAACTAAACACCATCCTTGTCAATGCCATTCCGCCTTGGCCACCACTCCCATTTTCTCCGGTTTCACCCATCAGGTGTCTCCCAATATGTCATCGAGTATCGCTACCTTGCTGCTGCTAATGCCATCTTCGCTGTGTTTGCTCACAGCTGCCAATTGAGTCTGGAAAACCTGAGTTTATTATTCTACAACCGCTCCGCGGAGTTGGCTACTGGACCGGATCCTCTATCTGGTGGGGGTGAGGTCGGGCTTATACGATGACCTGCCTGTCCAAGAGGCCAAAAAGGAGCTAGACGGGCTCTCGGAAGGTGAGCTAAAAAGATCCGATCCTACGAGAAGGAGCACAAGAACCGCAGGATCCTCGTCGAGCAACTGGACCGCAAGATAAGGGACGCTTCATAGCTCTGTTCGGACAGGCAAACGAGCGAGCGGTAGAGGCGCTGCCACCTTACAGCCGGTTATCCAAGTGGTGCTCGTGTACATCGGCTAGTACACAATACATCAGGAACATCGGTGAACAATGAACAACACCGCATACGAGAAGTTGGCCCAGATAAGCCGATTTGTGAACAATGAGCAACAGGCGCGAACGTACATAGTCTGACTCTGGATCGGTTAGTCCTGGTTCGAGTCCAGGTTCGTCAGGTTCCTTAAAGCTCCTGCAAACGCGAGGGGTTTTCGTTCGAGATTCTCATTCACGCGGGATTGGCAGCAGCGGTGGCAGTAACCTCTGCCAAGAGAGCTTCTCCCAGGGCGTTCACGATCGTTTCTTGCCCGTTAGGGAGGTAGGAGTGGGTGTCTGAGGTCTCGAAGAATGGTGTGACCAGGTATCTCCTGAACGGCCTTGGGTCCACGTTCCGTAGAAGTAGGAGCGCCGCGCGGATATGACGGAGGACGTGGAAGCATATCCTGGGGAGGCTCGCACGCCTTAGCAGCGGATTGAAGGATCTTGCATAAGAAACCCGGCGCAAGGAAACGAGGAATGGGCAAGCATGAGCGCGTGCCCGGTGCCGACGAAGGTCGAAGGTGCTAGGTGTCGACGGTAGGCAGCTCGAGGCGCGGACCGGCTTGGATCTGGTATCCTTCTAGGTCATTGGCCTCCCGGATGGCCTCGATAGCCACCCTAGGATCCTCCGAGGGCGGGTAATGATCGGCGGCGATGGACCACAGGGTGTCGCCGGGTGCAACGACGCGGGACGTGGGCGGCTGCTCGGCATCGGCACGTGTACCGGCATAGAAGGCGCAAGCGGCAACGGCCACGAAGATCACGGCCCCCAACCTCCGCCTCCGGTATACGCGTGGTCGTTCCACCTGAGGAGAATAAAGGACGGCCGGTACTTTCCCAACCGGCAAAAAGCAAGGAGCTGCGGTTCCGTGCTTTGCCGGCCAGCAGAGGCACCAGCCCGCCGACGTGGGCAAGCGCGGAGGCTCGATTGTCGAGGAGCATACTTTTTCTGGTTTGTAGGGACGAGGTTTATACAAAAAGTAGTCCGACGACGGGCGACAGTCGACCGGTTTTACAGGGTCTTGCCTACCATGGCCGTTCGTTAAGGTGTAGGGGCCAAACCTTTAGGGCGGTTTGCACCCCATCCTGCCGAGTTCGCCGTGGATCGGCGACAAAAGTCTTTATGGGCTCTAGTTGCCCCTACCCCACCTTCTTGTACGGGTCGTGGTGGGCGTACTCCGCCATGGCCCCGCGGAGCACTTCCTTCTCCTCTGCAATGTACCGCTCGATCGCGTGCCTGAACCCGGGGTGGCGAATCTCGTGCGCGCTGTAGGTTAGGGACGGGAGGAAACCGCGCGCGAGCTTGTGCTCGCCTTGTGCACCGGCCTCGAAGAGCTTAAGACGTCGCTCTATGGCGAACTCGATCCCCTGGTAATAGCAGAGCTCGAAGTGCAGGTTGCGCCTCCTCTCCGAGGCGCCCCAGTAGCGCCCGTAGAGCGACCGTCCCTTATAGAAGAAGAGTGCCCCAGCGATTGGGCGCTGCGTTAGCTCTTCGTGCGCGAGGATGAAGAGTGTGCGATCGCCCATCGTCCGAAAGACCTCGGCGAAGAACGCCCCGTTGAGGTACGGGATGCCCCACTTCCTGTCGTACGTCGCGAGGTAGAGCCGATGCATCAGGGCCGCGTGCTCAGGACCAAGGTCCTCCCCCGTAAGGCGCTCGATCGTTAAGCCTTCGCCTTCTAGCTGGCGGCGCTCGCGGGCTACTTGGCGGCGGCGCTTGCTTATCAGCGCGTCCAGGTAATCGGAGAACGCGCCGTAGCCGCGGTTGCGCCAGTGGAACTGCAGCGAGTGCCGCACCGCGAACCCACGCGCCGCGAACTCGTCGAGCTCCTCCTCGGGGAGGAAAAGCGCGTGCGACGAGCTGACGCGGCGCTTGTTGCCGAGCTCCTGGGCCGCATCGAGCAAGGCACGCGTCACTGCCGTCTGGTCGCCAGCGTCGGACCGCACGAGGAGCTTCGGGCCCGTAGCGGGCGTGAATGGCACGGCGGCGACGAGCTTCGGGTAGTACGCGAGGCCGTGCTCCCGGTACGCTCGCGCCCACTCCCAGTCGAAGACGTACTCGCCATAGCTGTTCGTCTTGAGGTAGAGGCATAGCGCGCCGAGGACGCGCCCTCCGTCTTCCTTGCAGACGAGGTAGATCGGCGACCACCCGCTCATGTCGCCGACGCTGCCCGAGCGCTCTAAAGCGCGCAGGAACTCGAGGTCGAAGAACGGGAAGTCCGATGGCTCGAGCGCGCGCCACGCCTCCTCGTCCACGCGCTCGATGCTGAAGAGCCGCTGGACATGCATCGCCACGCTCTTGAGCGTATCAGATCTCTTACCAAAGACGCCCGTTTTTTGACGTGTGTGACGAGATGCTGGGGGAGTACAGCCGTGAGGAGGCGGCATGACTTGCGGAGTCGAAAGGAGGGATGTAGCGGGAACAGCCCACTTTCTTCTATGGTCTCCCTCGCGCAGATGCGCCCCTATGTCTGTACACTGCGCGTAGAAGCAGAAGCTCGTGGAGCGCGGCCGAAGGGGTGGTGGGGAGGTTTGCGTGTGGGAGACGGTCGGGAGGACGGGCGACGGGTCGAGCTGCTGGGAATTCCGATGGACCTCGGGCAGGGCCGTCGGGGCGTGGATATGGGGCCGAGCGCCCTCCGTTATGCACGCCTCGAGGGTGCACTCGAAGAGCTCGGACACGACGTCGCCGACCTCGGCAACGTTGGCGTGCCCATACCGGAGGTCTCCGAGCGGGACGATGGACGGCGTGAGGGGATGCCCCACCTTCAGACCGTCCGCGAGGTCTGCGAGAGGACCGCGGCGGCCGCGCGCGACGTCGTGGCGGGGGACGCCTTCCCCGTTTTTTTGGGTGGCGATCACTCCGTCTCCATCGGCACCGTCTCCGGGATGGCCGCCGCCGGGCGAACCGGGGTCTTGTGGGTGGATGCCCACGCCGACTTCAACACGCCCGCGACCTCGCCCTCGGGCAACGTCCACGGCATGCCGCTCGCCGCGTTGTGCGGTTACGGTCACCCCGACCTAGTGAACGTTGGGGGCGAGGGCCAGTCCGTCCGCCCCCAGGACGTCGTCGTCGTGGGCCTACGGAGGGTGGACCGCGAGGAGCGAAGGTTCCTGATCGAGGCCGGGGCGAAGGCCTACACCATGAAGGAGATCGACGCCTACGGCATCGCAAGCGTCGTGCGGGAGGCTTTGGAGGATCTCTCCCGCCTGGAGCGCGTCCACCTTTCGTTCGACCTCGACGCGGTGGACCCGGAGGTCGCGCCGGGCGTCGGCACGCCCGTGCGCGGTGGCCTGACCTACCGCGAGGCGCACCTCCTGATGGAGCTCGTGAGCGAGGCGGGGGTGGTGACCTCGCTCGACGTCGTGGAGATCAACCCGATCCTGGACGAAAAGAACAAGACCGCCGAGCTCGCCGTCGAGCTGGTGGGGAGCTTGATGGGGCGGAGGATCCTGGACCTCCCCGCTCCTTCCGGGTCGAGCTCCTAGGTCGGGTTGACGAGCGCCTCCGCGTCAACATCGTGGGGAGCGGAGCTGCCGCCAGCGACCTCGAGCACACAACCTTCGAGAACGTCGAGGCCCTCATCGAGCTGCTCATCGGTGATGACGAGCGGGGAGAGGAAGCGGATGCAGTTGCCGTAGACGCCGGAGGAGAGGGCGAGCACGCCGCGAGAGGCGGCGAGGCTCACGATCTTGGTGGTCTCCTCTTTGGCGGGCTCCTTGGTTTCGCGGTCGCGAACGAACTCGACCGCGATCATGGCCCCCAAGCCCCGCACGTCGCCGATGAGGTCCACTCTTTGGGCCAGAGCTTCGAAGCGTCTCTTTATGCGTTCCCCGATCTCGCGGCTCCTCCGCAAGAGCTCCCCGCCCTCGAGCTTGTCCAGAACGGCCGCGGCGCTCGCCAAAGCCACGGGGTTGCCCGGATAAGTCCCGCCGATGGCTCCCTCGACCGGGGCGTCCACGACCCCAGCCCGGCCGACTACCGCCGAGAGCGGCATCCCCGCCGCGAGGGACTTCGCCAGGATCATGAGGTCCGGCTCGACCCCGGAGTGCTCGATGGCGAACATCTTGCCCGTCCGTCCGAAGCCTGATTGGACCTCGTCGGCGATAAACACGATCCCATGCTCCTCACAGCGCCTCTTGATCGTGGGCAAGTAGTCGCTGGGAGGCACCACGAACCCGCCCTCCCCGAGCACCGGCTCCACGATTAGCGCCGCCACGTCTTCGGGGGCGACGTGCTGGGCGAAGGCCTCGTCCAGGAGCGCTGCGCACGCTTTCCCGAAGGATTCACCGGGACGCGGCTCGACCGGCGGCCGGTAGGGGTAAGCGTAGGGGATCCTATAAACCTCCGACGCGAGCGGCAAGAAGCCCCGCTTGTACGGCGTGGTCTTGCTGGTGAGCGAGAGCGCCATCCAGGTGCGGCCGTGGAACCCGCCCTCGAAGGAGATCACTGCCTTGCGGCCCGTGTACGCCCGCGCCATCTTTATTGCGTTCTCGACGGACTCGGACCCCGAGTTGAAGAACGCCGCTTTTTCGGCCCCTTTGATGAGTCCTACGAGCCGCTCGGCTACTTCCGCGTAGATCACGTACGGCGCGACAGTGTAGTCCGTGTGCACCAACCGCCCGAGCTGCTCGTGTGCCGCCGCCAGCACCTCTTCGTCCGAGTGCCCCACGTTCATAGTCCCGACGCCCCCCGCGAGGTCCACGAAGCGGTTGCCGTCCACGTCCGTGAGCATCGCCCCTTCTGCCTTTCGGATGAACGCCGGGAACCCCAGAGCCAGCCCCCGCGCCACGAACCTCTCGTGTCGCTCCCCCATCTCCTTGCTCTTTGGCCCCGGCACCTCCGTGACCAACTTTATGTGCGCCACCTCGACACCTCCGTCTCGACCCCGAACTCTTCCTACCCCAAGTCGATCACCGCACGTCGTATCTTACAAGCCGCAACGAGCGAGCGGTTTCCTTAATCAGCGGTCTTTCCCGCACGTGAGAAACTAAGGCCCGGCGCCCGAAGGGTGGAAAAGGGAAAGGAGAAAGGAGTAGGCAGGCGCCGGAACCGTATTATCCTTTATACGCCGCGCGGATAACAAGACAGTTACGATAAGCCAACAGAAAAGAAACGGTTCTCAAAATCGGGCGGGATACACTACTTTACTCGCGTAGAAACTAGCATCACTCTATCGCTAGTATCCGTCCTATCCTCGTGATAGGGGAAGGGACATGCAGCCGGAAGGGCAACCCGTAGATGGGATTTTCGTACTTTGGTTAACGAGGTAGCGAGCCCGAAGTGGCGACGAGGGAATACGTAGGCAGGTTAAAGAAGGAGTAATCCCGGTGCGCAACGAGGCAGGTACGGATTCCCAAGAGGAGGACGAGGTGGCGCCCTGCGGGGAGGGGACAAAGCGGTGAGCTACGCGAGCAGATCCGGGGGCCGGAGGACCGGACAGTTGGTCCTGATCCTGGCCGCCGCGTTGCTCTGCGGCTGGGCGTTGCTGGCTCTCGTTCGCGAGGGCAACAGAAGTCTCGCTCTGGGACCGTGCTCGTCGGGTCTCGACATAGACATCGGAAGTCTCTTCGGTGGGGAGAGCGCCGAGCCTGCCGACGGCGAGGTAGAGCGGCTCTTGGAGGACCCAAACTTCGAGGCCTCGCGCAAAGCAGAAGGGGACCTTAGGGCCGGTATCGTAGACGCGCGCCTGGTGTCCACCCTCCAGACCGTTGCCGAAGAGCACCAGATCTGCGTTCATGCCTTCAAGGAAGGCCACTACTTCTTGCCGGGCGTCCCGGAGAGCACGGTCATCACCGAGGACTACAGCGAAGCCGGCGTGTTGTTCTCAGAATACACACGCTCCGGCAGTGAAGTTCCGCGCCATGCTGAGCGAAGAGGCTACCAAGGTAGAGCTGGCGCCGGCGTAGAGGCCAAGTTGCTTGGCTACTTCTCAAGTTTGGTTAGCCTCGTGCAGCCCGGGCAGGTCCTAGAAGGGTTTAAGTAGTGTACCGCCTAAAAAAGGTCTTCCGGCGGCTGATCCTTGCATTGGCTGCCATTGCGATGCTCTGCGGCCTGGCTTTTCTGCTAGTTCTCTGGGAAAGCGGAAGACTTACTTTCGGGCCTTGCATCCCGGGGGGCGAAAGGATAGCCGAAGGCGCAACCGGCGAGGCGAGAGAGCTTCTGGAGACCCGCAACTTCGAGGCTTCACGTAATGCTATAGGCGATCTTAAAGGCGGCGTGGTGGACGAACGCCTCGTGGCTACTCTCCAAGCCGTGACGGAAGAACACAGGATCTGCGTCGACTCTTTCAAGGAGGGCCACTACTACTTGCCGGGGGTCCCCGACGGGCCACTCATACCCGACAGCTATGGGGATGCAGGCGGCCTGCCGAATTCCCACTACTACGGTCGAGCCGTAGACGTACGAAGGGTGAACGGCAAATCTGTTAGCGGCAACGGTACAGACCCAGACGTGCTGAACATTGGCGAGATCATCTCCGGCATCCCTCCGCAACAGAGGCCTGATCAGATCATAGGTCCCGAGAGCTGGGCAAAAACTCTTGGACGTTCAAGTGAGGAGGGTTGGATCCTGGACGACGACCAGCTGGAGCTCCACGAAGATCACCTCCACATCGGCTACCGATCTGAAGGCTCAACCTCCAACACCTGATAGGCAAGGAACGGCACGCGGACAAAAATCCGGATAAACGATATTTCTTGACACTATCACGATATATCGTGATACACTGAAAAGTACGTTGAAGTTCGGTTGGGGGCGTTCTACGAGGGTGGTAACGGCATCGAGGGAAGGAGCGGAGGCGAGATGAGAGGCCCGGGAAGGATGGTTTACGCGGGTATGGCGCAGAGGATAGGGCCGTACGCGAGACACGAGCCTCCCGTCCCGCAGACGCTTGGCTTGCTGGTTGGAGGGGTGGTCTTCCTGTTTGCGACGGCTGCGCTTTTCTCTGGCTTCTTCCCGTTCGTTCTCTTCTTCTGGATGCTCCCCTTCATCCTGATACCGGCATTCGGGGTTGCCGCCAGGGGGATGGCGGGCCTTTTGGCGGCGCGGCCTCGTCGGGTTTCTGAAGGCGATAAGGAGAAAGAGCTCCTCAAGGCGCTCGCTCGGCATGGGAAGATCACCGCTGCCCGTGCCGCGCTCGAGACTACGCTCAGCGTGTCCGAGGCGGACCGGATGCTCTCCGAGCTGGCGCAGAGCGGGCACATAGAGGTGCGCGCGCACGAAGGAAGGTTAGGGTACGCCCTCTGGGACCACGACCGGTCGGAGCTGACGGCTTGATGACGTCAACTCCGACCGTAACGCTACGCCTGCGGAAGGAGGCAAGACTGTGTTCGGACCGCGCATGATGAAGGGGTTTTTCGGCCCGGGTAGGGGGAGAGGGTTCGGCCCGAGACGGGGGCGCATGTTCGAGAAGGGCGACCTGAAGTACGTGATCCTGGACCTCCTCGAGGCCAAGCCCTCCCACGGCTACGAGGTGATCCGGGCCTTGGAGGAGCGCTTCCGCGGGTTCTATTCGCCGAGCCCGGGCTCCGTATACCCCACCCTCCAGCTGTTGGAAGACCTCGGCTACGTCGTCGCCACCCAGCGAGACGGCAAGAAAGTCTACGAGATCACCGACGAGGGACGGAAGTTCCTGGATGAGCACCGGCAGTCCGTCGAGAACATCTGGGAACGCGTGGGCGGAGGATGGGATCACGAGCTCATGGCGGAGATGCACGAGATCCGGCACGAGCTGGGGGATCTCGCCCGGCTGTTTGGTCGCAAGATGCGGACCGGGAGGGTGAACCGGGACAAGCTGCGCCTCGTCCGCGAGGTGATCGTCAGGGCGATACGGGATATAGAGGATATCCTGGAAGAACGAGGTGACACCGGGAGTACCCGCACGTAGGAGCGGTTTTCCGTCCCCCCGAGACGGACAACGCGAACAGCCCCGTCGCCACGAAGAAGGCCGCCCTGGACAAACTTATGTTAGCATTGTAACAAATGACGCCGAAGTAGGCAGAGCGGGTGGCCAGTCGTGTTTCGTCGAGGGACAGGTACGGTACCGCGTAGCTGCTCGCCGTACTCGGTACGGGCCCGACGAGGTCGAAGATCCGGTAGGGTGCTTTGCTAACCTCGAACGCCTTTCTTACACTCACCTCGACCCGCTTACCCTTTTGGGGAACGCTCGAAGGGGGTAGGCTGTCTTTAGAGCGAAGTGCCAGCGAGAGGAGGAGTGATGTCCGAGCCCAACCAGAGCAGTGAGCTAGAAGTGGCGACGAGGGAGTACGTGGAGAGGCTGAAGGAGACTTACCCGAACATAAACGAGCGAGATCTGTACGAGCTGGTGTACGAGATCGCACGCCAGAGGGTAGAGGAAGCCCGGAGGTAGGGAAAGGACGACGAACCATGCCGGAGGTGCACGTCTACGTCCACAAACCGCCGGAGAAGGACGTTCAGGACCTGCAAGAAGTCGGGGAAAACCTAAGGCGGCTCAGCCACGTCCTCGAGGTCGAAGCCGACCCCTTGGTGAACGTCGTGGCCGTTAC
>JALZEL010000276.1 GCA_030862075.1 Actinomycetota bacterium
TGGGACCGGTCCCCGCAAGTAAGTGTTGAACGTGGCGGGCGCTCCCTCGGAGAGCCCCCAACCCTCGTAGATGGGACGCCCGGTGCGGCGTTCGAAGGACTGCAAAAGGCCCACCGGCACGGCAGCACCGCCGGAGGTGTAGAGCAGGACCTCGTCCAGAGCGTAGCTCTCCATCTCCGGGTAGCTGTGGAGCGCCGTGTAGATCGTCGCCACTCCCGCCACGTAGATCGGCTTCTCCCGCTTGATGAGTTGCATCATCTCGTCGACTTGAAAGCGAGGCACGAGCAAAAGGTTACAGCCGTGCCGGAAGCCGAACAGCAGCACCATCGTCATCCCGAAGATGTGAAAGAAGGGCGCTACGGCGACCACCTTGCCGTTCTCGGGGAAGTCATTCGGGTCCTCGATGAGCAGGTCGATGGTCTGCTTTACACCCCCGAGCAGGTTGGCGTGCGTCAGCATCGCGCCCTTCGAGACACCGGTCGTCCCGCCCGTGTACTGGATGGAGGAGAGGTCTTCTTGAGGATCGATCTCGACCTCCGGTGCGCTGCCGGACGCAGTTTCAACAAACTCGTCGAACGTCTTGTCGCCGTCCTCGAGGCCGCCCTCCGGCTCGCCGACGCAGATAACCCTCTTCAGCGAGGTATGCGGCTGTACGTCCTTCGCCTTGTCGTACACCATGGCGTGCACGACCACGGTCTCCGAGCCGGAGTTGTTGAAGATGTGTTCGAGCTCGCGCCCGACGTAGAGCGGGTTAACCTGAGTCGCCGTCGCCCCGATCCTCATGGCCCCGAAGAACCCGACGACGTACTCCGGACAGTTAGGGAGCATCAACCCCACCCGGTCGCCCCTCTGTATCCCTGCCTCGGAGAAAGCGGCTGCTAGCTTTTCGGTCAGGTCTAGCAACTCACCGTAGGAGATCTTCCGTTCACCCTGAGTTAGAGCAACGTTGTCCCGATGCTTCTCCACAGCCTCTTCCAGAAACTGGGTCAGCGAACTTCTGATGGGCTCGTCCGAAATCTTCCCGCCGTAGATCGAGTGCCAGGGTCTTTCTTCCTGTAGCATCTCTTCTGCCTCCTCTTTCCCTTCTCCTACATAATCTCTAGCCGGGCTCCGTCCCCAAGTAGTCGAGCCCGGCGACCTTGTTGTGTAGCTTTCTATCTTGTTCGTTCACTCACACGAACGCGTTTATGCCGGTGATATCACGACCCACTATCAACGACTGCACCGTGTCGGTCCCCTCGTAGGTGTAGACGGCCTCCATGTCCGCCACGTGCCTCGCGACGTGGTACTCGAGGAGGACTCCGTTGCCACCGAGAATGTCCCGGGCGTCCAGGACTAGCTGGCGAGCCTTCTTGGCGTTGTTCATCTTCGCCAAAGACGCCATCGGGCCGGTCATCTTGCCCTGCTCCGAGAGCTGCGAGAGCCTGAGGCACATCAGCTGCATGTTGGTGATCTCGGCCAGCATGTCGGCCAGCTTCTTCTGGATGAGCTGGTAGCTCGCTATCGGTTTGCCGAACTGCACCCGCTCATTGGCGTAGATCAGCGCCGCCTCGTAGCAGGCGATAGCGGGCCCCAAGGCTCCCCAAGCGACGCCGTAGCGCATGGCGGCAAGGACCTTGTTGGTTTCCTTGAAGGTTCGGGAGTGCTCCAGGCGGTTCTCGGCCGGCACACGAGCGCCCTCAAGCTTTATGTGCGCCTGCCACGACGAGCGCATAGCTGTCTTGCCGGTCATGACCTCCGTGGAGAAGCCAGGGGTGCCCTTCTCCACCAAGAACGCCCCTACGTTGCCCTCGTCGTCACGAGCCCAGACGACAACAACATCAGCCAAGGAGCCGTTGCCGATCCATCTCTTCTCGCCGTCTATTACGTACTCGTCGCCCTCTCGGCGAGCCGAGGTCTCGAGCCTCACCGCGTCGGAGCCGTGGTTGGGCTCGGTGAGCGCGAAGGCCCCAAGCTTCTCCATGCGCGCCATCGGGGGCAACCACTTCTCCTTCTGCTCCTCGGAGCCCAGCATATGGATAGCACTCATCGCTAGCGAGGAGTTGGCCCCGAAGATGGTGTTGAGGCCGCCGTCTCCACGCGAAAGCTCCATCGTGACCAGGCCGTCAGCCACCGCGCTCATGCCCGGGCATCCGTAACCCTTTATGGTGCCTCCGGCCAGGTTCAGCTCCGCCATCTTGGGGATCAGCGCGAAAGGCAGCTCGGCCTTCTCCCAGTACCCGTTGATTACCGGGATCACCTCCCGGTCCACAAAGCTTCTTACCTTGTCCCGGATCTCGCGCTCCTCGTCGGTGAGCAACTCGTCTATGAGGTAGTAGTCAGTGCCCAACGACTGGCTCACGTCAGCTAACAACGTCTCCTCCTTCT
>JALZEL010000309.1 GCA_030862075.1 Actinomycetota bacterium
CCAGGTCATATGACGGACCGCTAAAGCCCATCACAAGGTGCGTTATTCCGGCCTTCACGTACTCATCGGCGGCCTCCATCTGCTCGGCACCTCTTACTGTTATAGAACGTTCTATCTCCGCCGGATCTCGTCCCACCTCCTCGCACCAGCCGTCGAGCACCCCACTCAGATGTTCCGCTCTTTGAGGATTACCGAACCCGTGCCAGATATTGGCGTGCTGGGCAACAATGCGAAGTGTCACTTTCTCACCAGAGCCACCGATCAGTATCGGTAAGGGCTCGCGCATCGGAGGGGGGTTCAGTTTGCCCAGACGATCCTTGATGATGGGCATCGCCCGGTCCAGGTCTCGCAACCGGCTACCCTTGGTCCCGAACTCGTAGCCGTACTCATCGTAGTCTTTCTGGAACCAGCCGCTCCCTATCCCTAGAATGAGCCTCCCGTTCGAGATGTGATTCACGCTGCGGGCCATGTCCGCTAAGAGGTTGGGATTGCGGTAGGAGTTGCACGTCACCAGGGCACCGAATTCGACCCTCTCCGTTACCTCGGCCATGGCAGCTAGCATCGTCCAGCACTCAAAGTGCTTACCGTTTGGATCTCCGCGGAGGGGGAAGAAGTGGTCCCAGTTGAAGAGCGAATCCACCCCCATCTCCTCCGCCCGCACCCATGCATCGCGCATCTGCCTGTACTCTGCGTGCTGGGGCTGGATGTGCGCTCCCACTCTTATGGACATTTTCTCCTCCTCCTGGCTCTCTCTGAAGCCCTGCGAATTCTCCTTGCGCATCGACTTATACCCTAAAGCCTTGGTAAGCAAGGCACTCTCTTACGGGGATTAACTGTCAAATCTTCGGCTAGTCGGCAGACTATTTTCGCAAAGCCTTATGCTTTACCTGCAAATCGCAAGTTTGAAGAGCTGCCGGATTCCTTTCGAAGTAGGACTAACTGATCCAGAGTCAGTTTCCACACCTTCGTGGTTGTTCACTGCTGCTCAAAGACCCGCTCTTTAAGCCAGATCCCTAGATCTCGTGTTTCTCGCTGTTCGCCGTTGTTCGCCCGGGTAACTGTCAAGTCTCTGTCAGCAGCTGCGGCTCTAGTGTCCGTACGCCTATGCGGCTTAAAGAGGCGCAGTGGTCGGCAAATGTAGAGTAGTTCAGCGCGGTGGGTAGGAGTCGTGCCAGGGCCTGATGCGCTCGAACGCGGCGCTCGCCGCCAGTACCACATCGTCGGCGTACCGCCGCCCTATAATCTGCATGCCAACGGGTAGGCCTTCGTCTATGAAGCCGGCGGGTACGGAGGCGGCCGGGTGCCCGGTGAAGTTGATCGGGTAGGTGAGGCACCAGCCCAAGAGTGGGTTCACCTCCTCGCCAGTGACCTTCGTGGGACCGACGGTGTTCCCGTCGTCAGCATTGTCGAACGGGGGCACGGCGAGCGTCGGCGTCACGAGCAGGTCGTAGGCGTCGAAGACATCTTGGACCGCATCGAAGACCTCGGTGCGTGCCATGTCGTCGCGCTTGTACTCGACGGCGCTCATACCTTGGACGGACTCGAGGAGCTCGACGAACTGGGGGGTGAGCTCATCGCGGTGCTCACTAAGCAGGTCCATACCCTCTTCCTTCAGGCCTTCTGCGAAGTCGGCATAGCGAATCCCCATCTCCCGCAGCCACAGCTCGCTCAGCTCCGGTTGAGATCGCTTTATCTTGACGCTTACATTCTCAACGTGAGCTCCGGCCTCCTCGAACACCCGCACAGCTGTCCCCACTATTGTTCCTATGCGCTCGTCCATGGGAAATATCCCAAAGTCGGAGCTGTAAGCTACCCTCATCCCCTCAATGGATTGGCGGGTCGCGGCGAGGTAGTCAGTGCCATCATTGGGGAGGCTGAACGGATCGCGTGGGTGAGGACCGGCCATCACGTCAACCATGAGTGCAGCGTCCTCGATGGTGCGGGAGAGTGGGCCGCTGTGGCTGAAAGGCGTATGCGTGACGAAGGCGTCCGGGCGGGAGGCGGTGGCGACCCGCCCGAAGGAGGCCTTCAGACCGTACACGCCGCAGAAGGAGGCCGGTATGCGGATCGAACCGCCAGAGTCAGTGCCTTGGGCTATCGCCGCGAGTCCATCGGCTACCGCCGCCGCGCTACCACCCGAGGAACCGCCCGCGTTCTTGCCAGAGGCAAAAGGTGTGCTCGTCGGGCCGAAGAGCAGGTTGTCTGTGGCGCCCTTGTGCCCGAACTCGGGCGTGTTGGTCTTGCCCAGAACGATCGCACCCGCCTCCTCCAGGCGCTCGACGTAAGTGACGCTTTGCCTTGGCACGAAGTCGGCCAGGGGCTTCGATCCGAAGGTGTTCCTCACCCCCGCCTTGAAGTCGAAGAGGTCCTTTATCGCCACCGGCACGCCGTGAAGCGGCCCGAGCGGCCTCCCGGAACCTAAGAGGCGTTCGGCTTCCTGGGCCTTCTTGCGTGCCTCCTCATCCAGGACGGTCACGTAGGCATTTATCCGTCCGTTGCGATCCTCTATCCGGTCCAAAAAAGCGTCCACGACCTCGACCGGCGACAGGTCTCTCCGGCGAATCCTGAAGGCCAGCTCGGTGGCCGGCGTAAAGCAAAGTTCTTCAGCCATGATTCTTGTGCTCCTTACGTAACCTTTTCCGTGAAAAGGATGGCCAGATGTTGCGGCTGAGAATGCCTAGACAAACACTACTACTACGCGGACCGCCGTGCCCCTTCGCCGGAACCTACGTATCCGGCAGCGGTTTGCCGGCGGTCTCTGCGATCGTGAGGGTGGCGACGAGCGAGACGAGCGCGGCCCCGAGGATGTAGAAAGCGGGCGAGATGGGGTTGCCGGTACTCTCCAGCAGGTAGGTGAAGATCAAGGGAGAGGTCCCTCCGAAGATGGAGACCGACACGCTATAGCCCAAAGAGAGGGCGCTGTAACGAACCCTGGTGGGGAAGAACTCGGAGAAGGCAGCGGCAGCCACTCCCCCAAAGAACCCTATCAATAAGCCGAAGATTATGTGCGCCAGCAGGATCGCCAGGAAGCCTCCCTGCAGCAGCAGGAAGGCGGGATAGGTGAGGATCACCGCACAAAGAGGCCCGCCGACGAGGAAGGGCTTCCTTCCTACGCGTTCCGAGAGCACGGCCACCACGAAGCACAGCACCACAGAGGTCGACAGCCCGACAACGTTGGCCACGAACGTCTGAGTGCGCGAGATCCCGAACACCTCTGGCAGGTAAGTCGGCATGTAGATGAACAGATAGACTATCGCCGTCGCGTAGAAGATCGTCCCGATCACCTTCAATATGTCTCCGCCGTGGGTACTGAGCGTCTGCCGCAGGGGCGTAGACTCCACCCGCTCGGTCTCCAGGATGGCCCGGAAGTGCGGCGTGTCCTCGAGCCTCAGCCTGAGGTACAGCCCGATCAGGCCAAAGGGAAGCGCGATGAGGAACGGCACCCGCCAGCCCCAGGCAAAGAGTGTCTCTTCGGATACCAGTAACGTAAGGAGTATCCCGAGCGTCGCGCCGGTCATCAGCGATAAGCCTTGGGTAGAAAACTGCCAGCTCCCGTAGAGCCCGCGCCGCCCCTCCGGGGCGTACTCGATCATGAACGAGGTCGCCCCTCCAAACTCGCCGCCGACCGAGAACCCCTGAATCGCGCGTGTCAGGGCCAAGAGAAGGGGTGCGAGTATGCCAATTGACTGGTAGGTTGGTAACACTCCGATTAGGAACGTCGCTCCCGACATGAGCAGGATGACGACCGCCAGAGTGTTTCGGCGACCGAGCCTGTCCCCGTAGCTGCCGATAACCAGAGCCCCCAAGGGGCGCACGACGAACGATACCCCGAAGACCGCGAAGGTAGCCATGAGCGAGGCGAAGCGGCTCTCCGAAGGGAAAAAGAGCGTCGCGAGCACCGTCGCGAAGTAAGTAGATCACGAAGTCGTACCACTCGACGAAATTGCCGATCACTGCCGCAGCGACGGCCCTTTTTCGCGTCGCCGCATCTACCGCGGACCTGTCCTGCGCCGTCATCTGCAGCCCTCCCTTCCCCGACTCGCCAATGATCAGTCGGTCACCCGGCGGCCCCGCTCCTAAATCAGTTGCAATTCTCTCATGCTGCTCGCTACGGTGCAACGTTGGTGACAAAAGGTGCTCGTGAGTAGTTAAACGGCAGACCACAAGGCACAGTGAGGTTGAGAAGCATTGAGGTGAACCATAGAGCCGAGCGCGCTCCTCAATTCTCTCCACCCTCTTAGCGCAGTCTGGAACGAAGCATCTTCGCCTGGCGAATCAGCATGCGGGCCAGCAACCCCGGACCGGGGAGAGGAACCACACCAAGCTGCTGCATCAATCCTAGGGCGTCGTAGTGCTCCCAGCTCTCCACAAACTTGCCGTCTGAGGTGCAGGTGACACCAACCCCCTCGAACGTCACCCGCTTGCCGGAAGGGGGCAGACCCATCAGATCCCCTCGGTGGGTCTCGCTTACCCTGTAGCGGGTGACCATTTTGTTGTCCCCTTCGGCTACTTGATCCTCGATCGTGACGTGCAGGTCGGGGAACGCAGTGTGGAACACGCCCACGAACCCTTTGAATCCCTCGGGGCCGCGTACCTCCTCGGGAGAGGCGGGATCGTGCAGGACGTAGTCGGGAGCGAAAATCTCGTCCGCTGTCTCTAAGTTCCCTCTGTTGAGGATTTCTTCAACCATCCTTCGCATCAAGGCCTTGTTAGCTTCCTCCGACACGCTTTGCTCCTTCTCTCGCTTACCCCGAGGGTTTGTCCTTCGCCCACCGACACGGTGCTGCCCCACCTCCTTTACCTGCGGAGCATGATGCCATCGGTCAGAGCTTACAGCAGCCTCAACCAGACTATTTCCGACAAAAAGGTTGCAGCAATCCCTTTCGGAGTAGCGGCGAGCCGATCAGCAGGCGACCAGGTCGACCAGTGGGCCCTAGTTAGAACTTCTTTTTTTACTGTACGTCCCGCTAGGTAAGGGGCCGGGGGCCGACTCGATGGGCACTGGCCCCCTTTGTACAGCTCGTGTTTAACCCCCACGCCAGGCGGGCAAGCATTAGGTTGAGTAGGTGAGCGAGTCATCGGAAAGGAGATGGAACCCGATGTAAGGGTTACTGCTTCCGCAGCGGAGGCAAGCTAGCCAACTCGAAAGGAGATGAAGCGCGATGTCATCGTAGCTTCGACTCTAGGGGCCCTGAGCAGGTTCTCGGGGCCCTTCTCTTTACCCTGCCTCGGCCCAGCGCTAGGCCCGAGATTGAACTGTTAACTACCTCTCTTTGTGTCCGGTTCGAAGCGTAGTGGCGGTACGAGTCGTTGGGCAATGAACATGGCGATGGCCGCCAAGGCCGAACCAAACGCTAGAGTCCACAGAACGGGCGCGTAGCTGCCCAGAGCTGCGGACAACGCACCTGCGCCCACCGGCGCGAGCGTGCGAGCTCCTGTCACGAACATCCCTACTACCCCGCCTATGCTACCGTAATGCGCAGCCCCGTAGAAGTCTGCGACCGCCAAGGCTCGGGAGATCGTCACGGCTCCAGACGCCGCCCCGAAGGGCAAGACGAACATCAGCACCCCGAGGGGGCTCTGTGATCCGATCAGGACGACGAGGGCGACGGCCTGCAACGCGAAGATCCCTGCCATCATCGCGTCACGTGGCAGGCGATCTTCGAGGAAGGTCAAGACTACCCGGCCAAGGACCTGTGACGCCCCTATGAGGCCGGTCAAGGTGGCGGCCGAACCGAGCCCGTAGCCCTTTTCGGCGAGGTAGGGGATCAGATGCACGTAGATCGCCGCCTGGGAGAGGGTCCCCAAGGAGAGAGCCGCCGCAAGCAGCCAGAAGACCGGGCCTCGGAGCGCCACGCCGAGCGGCACACTTCTGGGTTCCGCACGGGGTTCGTTTAGCGCCCGGGCCGTCTCTTCTCGAGGCGAGTGCGTGGGCTCGATGCCATCGGGAAGGAGGCCGAGGTCTTCGGGCCTACGGCGCAAGACGAGCGCGTGGGGCAAGATCGTGAGGAGGGCCAGGATCGCGGCCAGGGTGAAGAGCGCCTCGCGCCATCCCTGCACCTCGACTAGCCAGGCGGACAAAGGAAGGAAGATCGTGCTAGCCAGACCGCCGGCCAAGGTCACCAGTAGCAGCGCCCGGGCACGACCGCGCTCGAACCACTTTGCGAGAACCGCGAAGGCGGGCTCGTACAAGGTCGCCGCCATCGCGAGACCGATGCCCACCCAGACGAGGTAGAAAACTAGGAGATCCTCGACGGAAGCCCACATGAGAAGGAGTGCGGCTCCCGCTATCGAGCCGAGTGTCATAAGCCCGCGGGGGCCGTGCCAGTCCAGCCAACGTCCCACCAGGGGTGCAGCTAGCCCCGAGACGAGCAGTCCTAGGGAGTAAGCCCCTGTCACGGCCGTGCGGGACCAGCCCAGCTCCTCCTGCATCGGCACCAGGAATACCGCGAAGGCGTAGTACA
>JALZEL010000317.1 GCA_030862075.1 Actinomycetota bacterium
TCAGGGTGCTGCTGTAGCACGGGAGCCCAAGCGCATCCAGATACAGGGCTCGGGCGGTGAAAGCTCCGGTAGCGAGGGCACAAGCAGCTAGGCCGGATCGCCAAGCTCGTAGAAGGCGTGTTCCCGGCGAAAGCGGCGCTAGCCTTGAGCGGCCGGGGATGGACCGGGTTAGGGACCTAGTAGTCGCTGGTGGGGTCTCGGTGGTCCTTGCGCAGGATAGGGACCGTTTCGCTCGCGAGCCTGCTTATCATTACCTCCTCCGTCGAGAGTTCGAGGAGTACGGTTGTGCCTTGCGGGCCTTGAATGACCATGGCGACGATTCGCCGGAGGGCGAGCTCACAGATGGCATCCTGGACCAGCTTGCCAAGTTTCAGCGGGCGCAGATAGCCAGAAACAGCCGCCGGGGAAAGATGAGGAAGGCCCGGGAGGGGAAGGTAATCATCGCGCGATACCCGAGGTACGGCTTCAAAGCGAACGAACGGCGCGACGGCTACGAGATAGATGAGGAAAAGATGCGTATCGTGCGCCGCATCTTCCGCATGGCGGGTGCTGAAGGGATGCCCCTTCGAGCCATCAAGCGCACCTTCGAGCGGGAGGGCATCCCGACTCCAGGGGGAGCGAAGTTCTGGGACAGGTCGTTTTTCCGCCGCTGCATACTGGACGACGTCTACCGGCCTCACCACCTCGAGGAGATCGTGGCGGTGGTCTCCCCCGAAGTAGCCGCCCGCTTGGACCCGGACAAGCGCTACAGGCTGTGGTGGTTCAACCGGCGCGGCGTTGGAACTAAACAAGTCGCCGAGCCCTCCGAGAACGGCCGCCGCTACCGCAAGAAGTACAGCTGGCAGCAAAAGCCCGGCGAGGAGTGGGTCGCTGTGCCTGTACCTGACTCAGGGATACCGCGCATGCTGGTGGACGCCGCCCGCGAGGCTATCAAAGACAACCGTGTGCCCTCCACCGCAGGGCGGCGCTTCTGGGAACTCTCGGGAGGCATCCTACACTGTAGCGATTGCGGAGGGAGGCTGACACCCACTCCCAAGACCAAAATCGAAAATGGACGGCGCTACGTTTACAGCTACTATCGCTGCTCCCGCAACCACATACATGGCAAAAACGCCTGCTCGAACTCAAAAAACTTCAGAGCCGAAGAGCTTGAGCAGCGCATATGGGAATTCGCTAGAGGGTTGCTCTTGCATCCAGAGCGCTTGCGAGCCGGGCTAAAAAAGTGTGTGGAGCGTGAGCGCGAACAGGTGTTGCGCGGGGACCCCGAGCAAGAGGCGAGGTCATGGCTGGAGAAGATCACCGCGGTGGATCGCCAGCGGGCCAAGTACCAGGAGATGGCTGCCGAGAAGCTCATTACCTTTGAAGAGCTTAAAGAGAGGCTAGCCGGGTTGGAGGAGACGAAGAAGACAGCACAGGGTGAGCTCGAATCCATCTCGCTGCGCCGACAGCGACTAGAGGAGTTGGAGCGTAGCGCTGATGATCTTGTGCGCCAATACGCGGCTATCATGCCAGAGACCCTGAACACGATTTCTCCCGAGGAGAGGCACCAGATCTATAAGACGCTTAGAATGAAGGTCCTGGTAGGATCAGAAGGGACGGTAACGGTGGAACTCGTCTGTGGCCACGCACCGGAATCCGGTGCTGGCTCTGCCAACGTGAAGGATTTATGTTCGTAGATTCGCACACGCACCTCTTGCGGCTCGCGGTCTCGCCGGAGACGGCGATTGAAGGAGCGGCGGAGTCGGGGGTGCTCGCCGTAGTGAACATCGGGACGGACTTAGAGGACTCGCAAGAAGGGGCGAAGCTGGCGGCCGCGTTGCCGACCGTGTACTCCTCGGCGGGGATACACCCGCACAACGCAGGTACTTACACGGCGCCGGATCTGGAGGCGTTGGCGGAGCTCTCGGAGTCGCCGGGGATCGTGGCCTTGGGAGAGGTGGGGCTTGACTACTACCGGGGGGACTGGTCGAAGGAGATCCAACGTGCGCTCTTCGAAGACGTGATCTCGCTCGCCAACGATATGCGTTTGCCCCTCATAATCCACTCGCGTGAGGCGTTCGACGAGACGATGGCCGTGTTGAGCCGCGCCCGGGTCCCGATTGTCCTCCACTGCTTCGAGGGCGGGGAGCGCGAGTCGAGGGAGGCTACTGAACGCGGCTACTACGTGGGACTCGCCGGGAACGTCACCTACAAAAACAGCGAGACGGCGAAGATCCTGGGCACGCTCGACCCGGAGCGGATCCTCGTCGAGACCGACGCCCCTTACCTGAGCCCGCAAGCGGTGCGCAGGGAGAAAAACGAGCCCAAATACGTGGTCCACACGGCCTCCTTCGTCGCCGAACACCTCGGTATGGACGAGGGGGAGTTCGGCACCCTCACCAGCCGCAACGCCCGCAACGTCTTCGGCCTCGCGCTCGAAGTCTAGCCTCACGCATTGAGCCGGCCCGAAAAGGAACGCCCCAAAAAACGCCTCGGCCAGCACTTCCTAATAGACCCGAACACTGCCCGCATCGTTGCTCGAGGCGTCACCGACAACGACATCGTCCTCGAGGTGGGACCTGGCCGCGGCGCCCTCACCACCGTCCTCGCCGAGAGGGCAAAGCTCGTTCACGCCGTAGAGCTCGACCCGGACGTGCTCCCTGCCCTGCACGTGGCCCTGGAACCACACCGAAACGTCCTCGTTAGCGAGGGGGACGCCCTGGCCTTCGACTACGCATCCATCGACCCGCGGCCGAACAAGCTCATCGCGAACCTCCCTTACAACGTCGCCTCGCCCCTCGTGTTGAAGCTGTTGGAAGAGGCGGATTTCCTTTCGGAGCTGCGCTTCATGGTGCAGCTCGAGGTGGCGCGTAGGATGGTCGCGACGAGGAAGACAAAGGACTACGGCGCCTACGCGATCCTCGTGGAGCTCCTCGCGGAAGTGCGCGTGGAGCACAGGGTCTCGCCAAACGTGTTTGACCCGCCGCCTAATGTTTGGTCGGCGGTCGTGGCGATGAAGCGGCGAGAGTTCCCGGAGGACTACGACCGCGTGAAGGAACTGGTGCTCGCCTCTTTCAAGAGCCGCCGCAAGAGGCTCGTCAACAACCTACCGGGGGTGCTACGCGAGGAGGTCCTGGATGCTCTGCGTGCTCTGGGTTACGGGCCGGGGGCGCGGGCCGAGGAGCTACGACCCGAAGATTTTGTGGCGGTCTCGCGCCTCCTCTCGGGGGTAGTTTGACGAAGGTGCGCTTAAAGGCGTTCGCGAAGGTCAACTACGCCCTCGAGGTGCGAGGGGTACGAACCGACGGGTACCACGAGATCTCGACCGTTATGCAAAGCATCTCTCTAGCCGATGAGGTGGAGATCAAAAGTATTGAGGAAGGCTTCGAGTTCATCGTCGAGCCGGAGGATGCCCACATCGGGTCACCCGAGGAGAACACCGTTTACAAGGCGTGGAAGTTGCTCCGGGAGATCGTCGACCATAGGCTTCCGGTACGGTTGCATCTCCGTAAAGAGGTCCCCTCGGAGGCTGGGCTCGGGGGCGGTTCGGCGGATGGGGCCGCTGCGCTCGTGGGTCTGAACCAGCTCTTCGGACTGGGCCTAAGCGACGCGGAGCTGCGAGGGATCGGCCTGCGGGTCGGGGCGGACGTCCCGTTCTGCGTCTCGGGTGGCACGGCGGTAGGGGAGGGGATAGGAGAGGTCTTGAGCCCCCTTCCGGCGCCGCCGCCGCACCACTTGGTCGTCGCCAAGCCGATGGGCGGGGTAGGGACGGCGAAAATCTACCGCGCCTACGACGAACAGCCGAGGGCGGGTAGCACTTTCGTCGCCCAGATCACGAAGGCCCTGCGCATGGGCGACCTCTTGGCCCTCGCGAAGGGCTTGGGCAACGACCTCGCGCCGGTGACGAAGGGCCTCGTGCCCGAGGTACGGGCGCTGGAGGAGGAGCTTTTGCTCGCGGGCGCCATAGGGGTCGCGATGACCGGGACCGGGACGGCGGTCTTCGGCATCTTCGGCTCCGAAGGGGAGGCTCATGCCGCGGAGCGGATATTACGTGCGCCCTTCGTCGCCGCCTGCGAGCCCCTGTCCCACGGGGTGACGATGCTTTGACGGACGACGCTCGAAAAACCTGAAAGCTGATCGCTGACGGGCTGAAACGCTGATAGCCAAAAGAGGCTCTTGTATAATCGCGTCGACAAGGCGAGCGTCGCTCAGAACGACGGCCTCCATAGTTTGGGGCGTGGCCAAGTGGCAAGGCACCGGGTTTTGGTCCCGGGATCGCAGGTTCGAATCCTGCCGCCCCAGCCCGTGGGTCCGGGCAGGGACTCGCGAGGTCGATGGTGTAGCGGAGGGAGTTACGGAGAAGCCTATGTTCCAGCGCGAAAGTGCGCCGATCTTTGCCGCGGTTCTCGCGGCCGGTAAGGGTACCCGGATGAAGTCCAATAGGGCCAAGGTGCTACACACGATCTGCGGCGTGCCGATGGTGAACTACGTGATCTCCGCGCTGGAGCCGGTAGGCCCCGAGAGGACCCTGGTCGTCATAGGCCACCAGGCCGACGAGGTGAAAGCCGTCCTGCCGCCAGGGGTAGTACCCGTCTTGCAAGAGGAACAGAGGGGGACCGGGGATGCAGTACGCGTGGCTTTGAAGGCCATTGACGACGTGGAGGGAGTCCTCCTCGTCGTGAACGGCGACGGGCCGCTCATATCGGGCAAGACGCTCGCCGGGCTCGTCGAGCGTCACCGCTCAGCGGGGGTGGGGGCGACGGTCTTGGTGGCGGAGCTCGAGGACGCGACGGGCTTGGGAAGGGTGACAGAGGATGCTGGCGTCGTCCGGATCGTCGAGGAACAGGACGCGACAGAGGCCGAGAAGCGGATCAACCTCGTCAACCTGGGGCTCTACGCCTTCGAGCTTTCGGAGATCCGGCAGGCGCTTGCGCTCGTCGGCAGGGACAATTCGCAGAGCGAGCTCTACCTTACGGATGTTTTGGAGATCATCGGCAGGAAGAGTCGGGCGGTGATCCACCGGGTCGAGAACCTAGAAGAGGCGAACCTGGTCAACGACAGGGCCCACCTTGCTAGGGCCGAGGAGATCGTCCGGCGGCGCATCCTCGACGAGCACATGAGGAGGGGCGTGACGGTCCGGGACCCGGTCAGCACGCACATAGAGGCTGCGGTGGAGATCGGGCGCGACACGGTTATCCTGCCGGGGACGTTCTTGCGCGGGGAGACGAAGATAGGCTCGGATTGCGTGATCGGTCCGAGCACGGACCTTTCGGATACGGTGGTGGGCGACGGGGCGCTCGTCGAGCACTCGGTCGGGCGGGGCGCCACGGTCGGGCCCGGCGCAAGCGTCGGTCCGTACGCGTACTTGAGGCCGGAAACGGTCTTGGGAGAGGCTTCGAAGGTCGGGGCCTATTGCGAGGTAAAGAACACGAAGGTGGGGGCGAAGAGCAAGGTGCCGCACCTCTCCTACGTCGGAGATGCGGAGATCGGGGAGGGGGCGAATCTCGGGGCGGGTACGATCACGGCGAACTACGACGGGAAGAACAAGCACCGCACCACCATAGAAGACGGCGTCTTCATCGGGATCAACACGAACCTCATAGCGCCGGTGACTATCGGCGAGGACGCTTACGTGGGGGCCGGGAGCGTGGTGAACAAGGACATCCCGCCGGGCAAACTCGCCGTCGGGATGCCGGCGCGCGTGATCCGGGACGCCCCCAAGGACGAGGCGAAAGAGGGCGAAGCGGGAGACGGGAAGAAGGGCCGAGACGGCTAGGGCGGCGGGTTAAGAGACGGAGGGATAAATCGCGAGATGCGCAACGGCCATTTAGAACGGACGGCGGAAAACAAGCTACTACTCTTCTCCGGGAGTGGCTACCCGAAGCTTGCTGAGAGCATAGCCGAGCGTTTGGACGTGGATCTGGGCGAGGTCGAGATCACGAAGTTCCCGGGCGGGGAGATGTACGCCCGCTACGGGCAGAGCATACGTGGCGCGGACGTATTCATCGTCCAGTCCCTTGGCGAGCCGGTGAACGACAACCTCATGGAGCTTCTGATCATGGTGGATGCGGCCACGAGGGCGTCGGCGGGGAGCATCGTCGCGGTCATCCCTTGGTACGCCTACTCCCGGCAGGACAGGAAAACCAAGCCCCGCGAGCCGATAACTGCGCGGCTGGTGGCGAACATGATCCTGACCGCCGGGGCCAACAGGGTGATGACGATGGACCTGCACGTCGGCCAGATCGAAGGCTTCTTCAGCTTCCCGGTAGACCACCTGACCGCGATGCACACGTTCGTGGACTACTTCACCGGGCAGGGCTTCAAGGACGCCGAGGACGCGGTGGTCGTCGCCCCGGACACCGGGGAGGTGAAGGTGGCCAAGCGCCTGGCGGATCATTTGGGGTTGCCGTGGGCCATCGTGAACAAGCTACGCCGCCAGACGGGGCAGTCGGAGGTCACGCACGTCATTGGCGACGTGGAGGGCAGGCAGGCCATCCTTATAGACGACATAATAAGCACCGGCGGGACCACCGTAGGCGCCGCGGAGAGCATTCTCGATTGCGGGGCGACGGAGGTCTACGCGGCGGCGACGCATCCCGTGTTCGCGGGCCCGGCGTACGAGCGGCTCGAGGAGTCCCCGATAAAGGAGGTCATCGTCACCGATACGCTGCCTTTGAAGAAGGACAAGCCGCGCGATAAGATACGCGTGCTCACGATCGCTCCACTGCTGGCCAACACCATCCGGAACGTCTTCTCGGACGAGTCGGTGAGCGAGGTCTTCATGGGCGAGAACCAGCTTTTCTAGGAACCATTTTAGGAGTTTAGATCATGGCAAAAGAGAACGTAAGCTTGCAGGCGAGGGAACGCGAGGGCCGGGGCAAGAACGACGCCCGGCGCCTGAGGAGTCAGGGCATGTTACCGGCCGTCCTCTACGGCGACGGAGATGGGAAGAGCACCGTGCTCGCGGTCCCCGTAAAGGTCGTGGACTACACCTTGCAGCACGTCGGCGACAACGCGCTCTACGACGTGGCGCTCGGGGGCCAGGATCTAACGGCCCGCGTCGTAGACGCGCAGCGCGACCCGGTCTCGGGCAAGCTCGTGCACGTGGACTTCGCGCCGGTGAACATGCGCGAGCGGATCGTGGTCACGGTGCCCCTGTCGGTCGTCGGCGATTCCCCCGGGGTCATCGAGGGCGGCGTCCTGGACCAGGTCGCTTACGAGGTCGAGGTCGAGTCCTTGCCGGGTGACATCCCCCAGGAGGTGACGGTCGACGTCTCGACACTTGGCATCGGCGAGAACCTCACCTTGGCCGACGTGGAGCTCCCCGAAGGCGTTACGCTCATCTCCGACGAAGAGGCGGTCGCCGTAACCGTGACGCCGCCGACGGAGGTCTCTGACGAGGAGATGGAGGCCGCGGGCATCGTCGAGGAGCCGTCCGACGAGACGGAGGCCGAGGAGGCCGAGGTCGAAGAGGGAACCGAGGAGATCCCCGTCGAAGAGAGGGAGACGGGCCCCGCTGGACAGAATCTACAGCCTTAGGCTCTCGCACCTCTTCGGCGCCCGTTCCGACTCTCGGGCGAGCGAGGAACCTACCGGTCGCGCCGCGAAGTCGCCCTTCGAAGTCGTCGTGGGCCTCGGCAACCCGGGCCGCTCCTACGAGCGCACCCGCCACAACGTCGGTTTTCTCGTCGCCGACGAGCTCGCAAAGCGCCACGGAGGCCCCTGGCGTTCCAAGAAGAAGGCCGAGACCGCCTCGGTGGGTTTCGGCCTCGAGAATGTGATGCTCCTCAAGCCGACGACGTATATGAACAACTCGGGCTCCGCGCTCGCCTGGTACAAATCTGAGCAGATCGTCGTCGTGCACGACGACTTGGACCTTCCGGCAGGCGCCGTGCGGGTCAAGTCCGGCGGCGGAGCGGGCGGCCATAACGGCCTGCGCTCTATCATTCAGCACCTGGGGGCGGACTTCGTGCGGGTGCGCATCGGCATCGGGCGTCCGCCGGTCGGAGTGACCGTCACCGACTACGTGCTCAGCCGCATGGACTCGAAGATCAAGGAGGCCGTGTCGCTCGCCGCCGATGCGGTCGAGGCCGTGATCGAGTACGGACCCGAAGCCGCGATGAACCGGTTCAACGTTCAGGCTTGAAGATCCGAAGGGAAGGTTACGCGCTGGACCATGGCGTTTGACGGAGTATGCGCCCTTGCTGGGGCTTCTCGTCGCCGACCCGTGGGCAGAAGAGCGGGCCTTGGCGAGGGCTTTGTACGCCGGGGCTGTCTCTCTGGCATGGGAGGCGGATATCGGCGAGGTCTGCGCCCGGTCGAACCTTTACGGTAACTATCCGTGCAAGGTCGGGTATACGTGGGGGAGAGGCGAATGGCGTGTGGATGCGGCACTTGCCTTCGAGGACTGGGGCGCGCTTCCGGCGGACGGTTGGCCCGGGATACTCGCCCTGCTGGGTATCGTAGCGACACCGTTCTTCCGGGCTTTCCGTCCCTGAAAATTCCAACCTCGGGCGAAACCTTTTGATTTTCCCGGTTGTTATAGGT
>JALZEL010000319.1 GCA_030862075.1 Actinomycetota bacterium
CCAGATCACCTACCGATTCGGACCTCCCGAGACCAAAGGGGCAGAGTGCGGATAGTGTGTAGAATTCAGAAGAGTCCAGGGAAGCGCCGAGTATCTTCTGAGGGGACGCCCCGAGATGAGCCTCTATGAGGTCACCGTCGAGCGCGAGCCTTAAGGTCGCCCGGCGACCCGTCTTAGAGCTGGGCGCGCGAGACGTACCCCTGGTCCTCCTCCGGCGGTTGGTACTCACCCTTGCCCAGCACCCCGAACGTGACCGCGATGAGCAGGATCAGTACCACGATCAGGAACAGGTAAGCTATATTTTCCCGCACACCGTCTCCCTTGCTACAGACTTGCCCGGGACCATTCTACCCTAACCCCACCTACTATCGCCGAGAAAATGGCCCTCGCCGAGGCAATATTTACAGGCCTGTAAGCGACGTTCGTGGTGTACAATGTTACTGTTTGTAGCAGTCTCGTTCTCAAGGGCTTGATGGCGACCGAGGTTTTCGGCGAGTATGGCGAGTTGCAGGAGCAGGAGTGCAAAGAGCTCCTGGAAATCCTGCGCAACATGGGGATCGCCACGGCCGACAGGGCTTACCAGCCGGGGGATGCCATCTACAGCGAGGGCGAGTACGGCGATGCCCTGTATGTCCTCATCTCCGGCGTCGTGAAGCTATTCAGGCCCTACTCGGGGAGCAAGGAGGCCACTCTGCGCCTCCTGAAGCCGTGGGATATCTTCGGCCACCTCGCGTTCGCCGGCGAGACGAGGCAGCGCGCCTACGCCGAGGCCGTTACCGAGTGCAAGGTCACGAAGGTGCCCAAGATCTTCGTGGAGCGGGCCATACGGCGGGATCCGCGGGTGGCTCTGAAGGTGATGACGCTGCTCGAGCTAAGGCTCGTGCAGTACGAGGAGCTCGTCAAGTGCCTTCTCCCCCGAGAGACCGAAGTGCGATTGGCGAACCTCTTGCCCATACTCGCCCAAAAGTTCGGAGAGAGGGATCCACTGGAAAGCTCCGTGACGATAGACATCAGGCTTACCCACCAGGATCTAGCTGCGATGGTCGCCTCTACGCGCGAGTCCGTTACGAAGGTGCTCAACGAAATGCGCAACCGCGGCGTCGTCGAGGTGGAAGGCGGGCGCATCACCCTCAAAGACTACGCGGCGCTATTGGAGCTTAGCCGGATCTAAGAGCGGTTGACTTTCGGTGATCAACCATCGGCAAAGGCGTCGTGGCACTTCGTCGCTCGATGTACCCTCTGCCAGTTTTTCTTTCGAAGCCGTCAAGACGCTCGCCGAACGCGAACCGTGATGCTTAAATACCGGCGGTCGAAAGCCGATCGCTGACTGCTGATGACCGGCAGCTAAAACGAAGGGCGTCTGGCATGCTGGAGCTCATAGGAGCGATTTTCTTGGGCATAGTGCAGGGGCTTACGGAGTTCCTGCCGGTCTCGAGCTCGGGGCATCTGCTCCTCGGACAGTACTTTCTGGGCCTGGACCAAGATAGCTTCGGGCTCCCTTTTGACGCAGCGATACACACGGGGACCGTGATCGCCGTGGTCTCGTTTTTTTGGCGGGATCTGCTAGGGATGGTGCGCGCGTTCTTGCGGTCTTTGCGCGGGCCGGATTTCTCGGATACCGGCCAGCGTATGGCCTACTTGATACTGGTCGCGACCGTCCCGGCGGGCATTATAGGGTTTCTCTTCGAGGACTTCTTCAAGACGGCGGTGAGGAACCCTTGGATCGTGGTCTTCAACCTGGTGCTGGTCGGGGCTCTGTTCATCGTCGGGGAGGCGGTCGGGCGCAAGAGAAGAAAGGTAGGGGAGCTACGCCTCCCGGAGGCGTTGGGGATCGGGCTCGCCCAGGCGACGGCGCTCGTCCCCGGCATCAGCCGCTCGGGGGCGACCATTACCCTGGGACTGTTCTTGGGCTTAAGGAGGGATGAGGCCGCCCGGTTCTCCTTCCTGATGAGCGTCCCAATAACGGCCGCCGCCGCGCTCCTGAGCCTCGCGGAGGTGGGAAGCGAGGGGATGAGTGCCTACGAGGTGCTGCTCTTCGCGTCCGGCTGCGTCTCCTCTGGCATCGTAGGGTACATCGCCATAAGGTTCCTCCTGAACTTCCTGGCTGGCCACTCCTTAAGGGCCTTCGCCTACTACCGGTTTGGCCTGGCCGTGGTCGTGGCCGCCTTGCTCGTGATATTGTAGGTGTCGGGCGTTGGCAAATGGGACGGATGGCGAAACCCCTACGCGCCGTCTTGGAGTCGGACAAAGCCTGAAGAAAGGCAACCGCTGACTGCCTCTCTTTGCGCAAGCTATGAAGAACACGGGCAGAGATTCAATCTGGAACCTGACAGCTTATGCCTGACGCCTGGATCCTTTGACAAAGCACAAGCCGATTTGGTACCTTAGTCAATACCATGCGCGACCGAGCAACAGGGATTCTTGCCGGAGAGTTCGGAAGCTCCCGCCCGGTCGTCCGGCGATTTACCTAGGAGAGGCGTACCCGCCCTGGGCGCGGCTACGTTTCTCCACTGACTGCTTCGTAACCTACCAGATAAGTAAGAAAGGTTCTTCTCAGGGATGTTTGCTTTGGATGATTGTATGGAAACCCCGAACGTTTTGAGGGACGCTCGTGTTCGCTGAGCGAGACGTCACGGGGACGCCCAATGAGATGGAGGGCTTGCGGGCTGGGATAGACGCGATCGACGAGGAGATTGTCAGGCTCCTCGACAAGCGGGCACGGCTGGCACGCCGGATAGGGGAGATAAAGCTCGCGGAGGGCCTCGAAGCCTACGCCCCCGCCCGGGAGCGCAAGGTGCTCGACCGGATCTCGCTTCTGGGCCAGGGAGACTTCCCCAAGGTGGGCCTGGAGGCGGTCTTCCGGGAGATAATCTCCTCTTCGATCTCCCTCGAAGCGCCGCTGAAGGTCGCCTACCTTGGGCCCGAATCCACCTTCACACACGAGGCGGCACGGCGCGCCTTCGGGACGAGCGTCGAGTTCGAGCCGCACGCGACGGTCTCGGAGGTCTTCGCGATGGTCGAGCGGGGCGAGGCCCAGCACGGGGTCGTGCCGGTGGAGAACTCGATGGAGGGCGCCGTGACGCACACCCTGGACGAGCTGATGGCGAGCCCGTTGAAGATCTGCGGCGAGGTGTACCTCCCGATCTCCCAGAACCTGCTCTCCGGGGAGGAGTCCCTCGCAAAGATAAAAACCGTCTACTCGCATCCGATGGCCCTCGCCCAGGCGGCGACCTGGCTCAGGCATGAGATGCCGCATGCGGCACTCGAGGAGGTCGAGTCTACGGGAGAAGCTGCCCGGAGGGCTGCCGAAGCGCCCGAAACAGCGGCGATCGGGAGCGTTCTGGCCGCCGACGCTCACGAGCTTTCGGTCCTCGCCACCAACATCCAGGATGCCCGGACCAACGCGACGAGGTTCATCGTGCTCGGGCGTTCCTGGGCAGAGCCCACCGGCAAGGACAAGACCAGCGTGGTCTTCTCCTTCAAGGACCGTCCCGGCGGTCTCAAGGACGCACTCTCGGCCTTCGCGGACGATGGGGTCAACCTGACGCGTATCGAGAGCCGCCCTTCCAGGCGGCGGGCGTGGACATACGTGTTCTTCGCGGATTTTCAGGGGCACCCCGAGGAGGATAGGGTGGTGAGGGCGCTGAAGAACCTCGAGGAACGTTGCACTTACGTGCGCCTGATTGGGGCCTACCCCGAGGTCCCGAGCGAGGTCTTTCCGCAATAGTAAAATCAGAGAGTGGTGCGTTTTTGCGCCCTGCTGACCGACAGTAGCGCCGAGCTGGAACTGGTAGGGTAGTAAACTGGCGGGCTTCTCAGACTAGCGTGCCGCCTCGGGGAAGGCCAAGGCGTGTGTGGCAAGGCACAACACCTTCGGCCGCCCTGTCAAGGAGCCAATTCCGAAGATGCCGGGCGGTGGAAGTCCCAAGGAGTTCCCCGTGGAGATGGACAGGGCCTGCTACTCCTCGTCCCGCTGAGCCGACTAGCTCTCATCGGCCTAAGAGTACGAAAGCAGGGAGCTGCGATTCTGTGCTTTATAACTTAAACTATCGCAGAGCTAGAACTAGCGCGGGGTTAGGCTTAGCGGCCGCGCCAATAGGCGCGTAGCGAATGTATCAACGGCTGATGAAGAACCGGTTTGATCCTTCGGAAGAGTCGGTAATTCTCCAAACAGGTTCTCTAGGCACTTCGGTGAACAGAGTATAGGCTAGTCAAGGCGTGAGCAACTCGTAGACCTGCAAAGGAGAAGAAGGAGGAGGTTCCGATGCCTTGGATGCCGGAGGTTTTCACCGCTCCCATGGCCGAAGCTCGACGCGCAGAGGTGGCTGCGCTCACCAGCGATGCCGTTCCTTACTACGAGGGGATCAGGGCATCGGAACCTGACGCGCTCATACGCTCCTTCGCTGGCGAGCCCCGAATAAACGATCCGCGCGGCGGGTACGTGGAGGGCACAAGGGAGTTACGCGCCTTCGTTGCCGGGATGGTGCACTGGTTGCGTGAGCGCGACGCGGTGGTGGAGAACGTAGCCCTGACGCGCACTCAGACCCGCACGGTCGAGGAGGTCGTGCTGCACCTGCTCGGAGATGACGGGCGACGGATCCAACTGCCCGTCGCCATCGTGACCGACCTCAACCCCGACCGCACGTTGAAGACGATCCGCGTCTACCACAGCATGTGGCCGCTCACGGGCGAGCACGCCATACGCCCGCCGCTGCTCCCCGCCGACCCGAAGCTGCACGCCGAGGGGGCGGTAGGCGACTACCAGAAGGCGCTGGCTGAGGGCGACCTGGAAGGCATCGTGGGGACCTTCGAAGCTGACGGCTACGCCCGCGAGCCGAGCGGGGGGGCGTACATGCACCGTGGTACCGAAGGTCTACGGGAGTTATACGCGCATCTGTTCGCCAACGACGGCGGCATCCCGCTAGAGCACTGCACGCTCACCGACGACGGCGTTCGGTGCGCAATCGAGTACAACTGCGTGCGCTGGGGCAAGGACGAGGTG
>JALZEL010000321.1 GCA_030862075.1 Actinomycetota bacterium
AGTAAAGTGATTGTAATACCCGGCCCCGAAAGTCGTTCTCCCGAGGAAGCACGGAACGCGAAAGAACCAGCCGCCGACCCAAAGTCCTAGCTGTCGGCCGAAAGCTGATAGCTGTCCGCTAGTATAGGCGATAGTGGATTCGAACCACTGACCTCTTCCGCGTCAAGTCAGTGCAATAGTTTGCTAGAGATTTACAGAGTCTGCAAAATCCCTGCAAATGATTTAGTCTACGGATGCCGCTTCTCCCAACGGTTCAACATATTCGTCCGGGTTGCTGCACAGAGCGCACACGGCAGGACTTGAACCTGCTATCTTCTCTATTCGTAGTCTTTTTCGCTTAGGGACACGGGAGGATTACAAGGAGACAAAGCTGGCTCTTATCAGGAATTCAGCTCTCTCGAAGGGACAGATAAAGATGCGCTTATTAACCTACAACATTCTCAGAGGTGGGCAGAAGCGCGAGGCAGAGATCATCGAAGTGATCCAGGCCATCGACCCGGATGTGGTCGTCGTACAGGAGGCGCTAGAGGTAGCCCGATTCCAGCGAATCGCCGTAGCGCTTGAAATGGCCCCTCGCCTGGCCGAAAGCCGACGTCGTTTATCGATAAGGGGAGGCTTGCTTAGCCGGTTGCCGGTTGTGGGTTTTCAGACGCTTCATCTGTGGCCGGTATGGCCGAGTTGCTTCCAGGCGACCATTCAGCTTACAAACGGGCGCTCCCTGACGGTTTTTGGGCTGCACCTGGCGGCCTACTACCCGTGGTTCTTCGAATGGTGGCGCATGTACCAGGTACGCGCCCTACTGCGATACATCCTGCAGACGGCACCGGGACAGCACCTGCTCGCCGGCGACTTCAACGCCATTGCCCGAGGGGACCGAGTTTCGCTGGCGGAAGCGCCGCTATGGGTCAAGGCGCAGACCTGGTTTCAACTGGGACATATCCCACGCTGGGCGCTCAAGCCGCTACTAGATGCAGGATATGTCGATTGCTTCCGCAGGTTGCACCCAGAAGAAGATGGTTTTACGCTCCCGTCACCTCGTCCGCAGGTGCGTCTGGACTACATATTCGCCGCCCCGCCACTGCTCGATGCCTTACGTGGGTGCCGAGTGATTACGTCGCCGGGCAAAGTGGTGTCGGCTTCCGATCACCTGCCGGTACTGGCCGAGTTCGAGTGGGAGACGTAGCCACACGGTGTAGTGATTAGTCGGATAGGTTAGTGGAAGCCCGCATGCACCCACCCCCTTGACGCAAACTCTTTAGCTACCCGCTTTGAAGTCTGCCGCCAACCTCGCAAATGAACAAATAGGCCACGGCCCAGCGGATCTAACGTAACCCTCGACCCCGCAGAGCGAGAAGGAGGGCAGCCGTGGCAGCCACCGCCGCTGGCAGGGAATAGATGCCCGCTGCATGCGCGGAGAGTTCGGCAAGTGCAAGGAGAAGGTGATCCTGTGAGCCTTCCCGGAAGAAGCTCAAGGCCAAGACCCCCAGAGCAAACAGGAGAAGCACCGCCGGCATGGAAGAAAGATCCTCTCGGCTAGGTACGCTCCCAAGCGCGAAGCTGAAGGCTAGGTAGCTCCAGGCGGCGGCTACGCCCGGGCTCCCCAGGAGGAACCCGCTTGAGAGGATGCGCTCCATGAAAACCTCCGGTTGCGGGCTAATAACCTCCGTTACCGTAAGCGGCGTTAGCAGGACAGTGACCACCAGGACTCCCATGGGGTTCAGAAGCACAGGCGTCAGCCCGATAAGGGCCATGACGGGTGCCGAGCGCGCCTCGTGCCTGACGTAGCCGAGCCTCAACCGGCCGTCGGGGAGGTTCTTGGGTAAGAAAGGCACGAAGCGCCCGACCCGCGTTCCGGTAAGCAGGCAGGCCAGGTAGTGGGCACTTTCGTGCAGGGCAACGCCCGGGAGTATCAGCAGGTAGAAGGCTGCCTTCCCGATGCCACTTCCAAAGCCCCATGCGGCCATGCGGCTGATCGCATAGGAGCCGCAACTGTAGAGAACCAGCAGTTCGAGCGCGAAGATCAAGACTGGCTTCATTGGAGGCCCCAACAGAGCCTCGCTTACCAACATATCTAACCCCTTATGCGTCTGCACCCTCTAAGCTTGATGACTGCCGAAGTGTATCCCATAGAAGATTCCCCTCGGCGGCCGCATCTAGTCGGCTTCCAAACTAGCTGATAGAGCAGCCCAGAAAGGCAAAGTATTCAGAACATCGGAAAAGCTCGCGAACACCGAGGATCCCAACGGAGATCAGTCGTTCGGTTGTTGGAACGCCTCCGTCGTCGATAAGGTTGGCGACCGGAGCTACACAATGGGCGTAGGCTCAGAACAGGATGACTAGTCCATAACGGTGAGGTCCGGGACTCCTCATCGGGAGCTCGAGCCCTTTGGTTGGCACTAAAAGGGTGCTAATCACTGGCTCGCCTCAGAAGCTCTACGAAAGCCTCCGGATACTTTTGTCTAGCTTCTTCCTCGGAGTAGAGTGCTCTCTCGATACGTTCAAACTTTGCAGCTCTCTTCCCAGGGCATCTGTGTATGCTCTCCTTGATCTGCCATTTCTGCGAAGTTCAGATTTGGGTTGCGGAACGTCGCAGCGTCAAGAGGGTGATGTCGTCTTCTTGCTCCCAGTTCGGGCCCGTGAAGGTGTAAAGCTCCTCTAAGAGAGAGTCGACCATCTCCTTGCCACTACCTGCGCTGTGGACCGAGATCAGCTTCCCAAGCCGCGGAAAGCCGAACATCTCGCCTCGGGGATCGTGGGCCTCGACGAGTCCGTCGCTGTAGAAGAGGATGCTGTCTCCCTCCTTCAGAGCGGTCTCCTTCTCCTCGTAGTCCATACCGGGCATCAGGCCCAAGGGCATCCCCCTGACCCGCAGCTGACTCACACCTTCGCTGTGGTGCCGCAGGTAGGGCACGTCGTGGCCGGCGTTGGCGTATCGCAGCCAACCATTCTGAGGATCGAGGATGGCGTAGAAGCAGGTGACGAACATGTTGGTAGGCGGCATGTACGCATAGAGAACCTCGTTGGCTTCGGCCAACACCTGCTCTGGAGTACTGCCTCCTCTTTGGGCGACGGCGCGAAGCACACTCTGGGTATTGGCCATCACCATGGCCGCTGCGATCCCCTTGCCTGAGACGTCGCCGATGACAAAGCCCACACGGCCGTCCTCCAAGCGGAGGAAGTTGAAGAAGTCGCCGCCAACCTCGCGGGCTGGCTGGTAGTAATTGGCTATCTCCCAGCCCTCGAGTTCGGGCATCTCCCTCGGGAGCAAGGCGTGCTGGATGCGCCGCGCCACGTGCAGTTCCTGCTCGACGGAATGATAGAGGGTCTCGACCTGTCTGTTGGCTTCCTCGAGTTCCCTGCTCGCGCGCTCAGCCCTGGTGCGGCTGCGCTCGAGCATCCAGGTGATCCCGAAGAGCAGCAGGCTCACGGCTACGCCATTCGCGAGCACAAATATCGGCAGGCTGCTGGCGGCCTCCTCCTCCTCGAACTCAGGCAGCGTAGCGAAGTACAGGCTCCAGTCGCTTCCGGCCACCTCTATCCGGCTTTCCTTGGAGAAGAGGGTATCTTCCCCCTGCTCCCCAGCACGCAGTGTGCCGGCGCTGTCGTAGAAGAGAGGGCTCGTCGCCGTGGTCTCCTCACCCGCTTCTTTGGCGCGCCTTATGCCGTCGCTGTCGTAGAGGAGCGTTCCCGATTG
>JALZEL010000328.1 GCA_030862075.1 Actinomycetota bacterium
AGCTAGTCCTGGAAGGTCGGCTGCAAGGGGAACCTTCGCCGGCGCTGGTGGCGGGATGCTGGACGCCCTTGAAGCCGAGGAGAGCGCCTTCGAGGCCGAGGAGCCGTCCGAAGAGGGCAACCCCACGTGAGGACGAGGACAACGCGTATCTCAGGCTCGGCGAGGTTCTCCTAAGGGTAGGTCGCGAAGATGAGGCTCACGCCGCCTACGAGACGGGCATCCGACAGGCCGAGAAATTTGGCCACGACGGCATGGCCGAGGACCTGCGCCTGGCGCTCGCCGAGGTTCGCCGGGGGCCGCAAACGGGGTAGGTAAGCCCGCGTTTCGGGTAAGACCAGGAACGAGAAGATGCGTTATCATTGAGTGGTAAGAGATGCTTAGTCACGTTGCGAAAAACCTCACGCACGACCGGCGCCGGACGGGTAACCGGCCGGGGTGGCGGTCGTGGTCGTCCCGAGGCGCGTCATCGTCCGTGCAAAGAACTGTTTATCTGAGGGTGTGATCTGGTGAAGAACTTTACCGAGAGCCAATTTTACGGTCCGAACCTCGGCTACGTCCTGGACCTCTACGAGAGGTACAGAGAAGACCCAGACTCCGTGGACGAACGCACGCGGAGCTTCTTCGAGGGCTGGAGCCCACCGGAACCGGAGACGAACGGCCGGTCAGCGGGTACCCCGGCGGTCGCTGGGGTGGACGTGGACAAGATCGTCGGGGTGGTCAAATACGTCCGGGCCATAAGGGACTTCGGACATCGGGCGGCCCAGCTCGACCCTTTGGGCTCCGAACCCCCCGGGGACCCGGCGTTGGACCGGGACTTCTACGACATAAGCGACGAGGACCTCGAGGCGTTGCCGTCGAGCCTCGTCAACGCTCCGGGGACGGGCCCGATCCCGGAGCGCACGAAGAACGCGCGGGAGGCCATAGAAGAGCTCAAGCGCATCTACATGAAGACCACCGGCTACGACTTCGGCCACATCCACAACCCCGAGGAGCGTTTCTGGCTCAGGGAGGCCGTCGAGTCCGAGCGCTTCCACAGGGTTTATGAGGGGGAGGTCGCCAAGAGGCTCCTCGAGAGGCTAACGCGGGTGGACACCTTCGAGAAGTTCTTGCACAGGACCTTCCTCGGGCAGAAGCGCTTCTCCGTCGAGGGCACCGACATGGTGGTGCCGATGCTCAACCAGTTCGCCCACAAGGCAGCCGACGCGGGTACCCCGGAGATGGTCCTGGGGATGGCGCACCGGGGCCGGCTCAACGTGCTCGCCCACGTCCTCGACAAGCCATATTCTAAGATCTTCGGCGAGTTCCAGCAGCCGGATAAGGGCGAGGAGCCGTCGGCCGCCGACCTGACAGGCGGGGCCTGGATCGGGGACGTCAAGTACCACCTCGGCATCCGGGGCTGGCACCTGGGCGGGGACGAGGCGGACCAAGAGATCCTCATCAACCTGGCGCCCAACCCGAGCCACCTCGAGCACGTCAACCCGGTGGTGGAGGGCATGGCCCGCGCCGCCCAAGAGGAGCGCGCCGAGGCGGGTCCGCCGGAGCAGGACGAGGAGGCGTCACTGCCGGTACTCATCCACGGGGACGCGGCGTTCCCGGGGGAGGGGGTCGTGGCCGAGACCCTGAACCTCTACAAGCTGCCCGGCTACAAGACCGGCGGCACGATACACATCATCACCAACAACCAGCTCGGGTTCACCACCGAGCGGGACGACGCCCGCTCGACGACGTATGCGAGCGATCTTGCGAAGGGGTACGAGATCCCGGTTATTCACGTTAACGCAGACGACCCGGAGGCGTGCATGGCGGTCGCCCGTTTCGCCTACGCCTACCGCGAGAAGTTCCACAAGGACTTCATGATCGACCTCATCGGCTATAGGAGGTTCGGCCACAACGAGGGCGACGAGCCAGCATACACCCAGCCCATCATGTACGAGGACATCCGCGAGCATCCGTCGGTGCGTGAGATCTACGCCAAGGACCTTGAGGAGCGCGGCATCATCTCCGAGGATGAGGCCGAGGAGATGGTCGAGAGGGTGCAGAGCCAGATGGAGGAGATCCGCGACAACCCCGACAACGAGGAGATGGCCGACGAGGACATCTTCACCGACGAGCCCCACACGCCGCTGGTCGAGATCCCGGAGACCGCCGTATCAGCCGAGAGGCTAGAGGCCCTCAACGAAGCCCTCCTCGAACGTCCCGAAGGCTTCAACGCCAACGACAAGCTCGAGCGGCTCTTCCAGAAGAACCGGGCCGACCTCGGCGATGGCATAGACTGGGCGCACGCCGAGACGTTGGCCTTCGCCTCGTTGCTTGAGGACGGCGTGCCGATACGCTTGACGGGTCAGGACACCGAGCGGGGCACCTTCTCCCAGCGTCACTCGGTCTTGCACGACGTGGAGACCGGCGAGGTATACGTGCCCCTGCAGAACATACCGCAGGCAAACGCCTCCTTTATCTCCCACAACAGCCCGCTCTCGGAGATCGCGGTCTTGGGCTTCGAGTTTGGCTACACGCTGAACGCTGAAAAGACGCTCGTCTTGTGGGAGGCACAATACGGGGATTTCGCCAACGTCGCGCAGCCGATGATAGACCAGTTCATCGTCTCCGGACAGGCCAAGTGGGGCCAGACCTCGGGGCTCGTGATGCTCCTGCCGCACGGCTACGAGGGCCAGGGCCCGGAGCATTCGAGCGCGCGTCTGGAGCGGTTCTTGCAGCTCGCGGCGCACGAGAACATCCGGATCGCCAACTGCACGAGCGCCGCCCAGTACTTCCACCTCTTGCGCGCCCAGGCCGCGCTCGGGGATCACCAGCGGCCGCTCATAATCATGACGCCGAAGAGCCTCCTCAGGCACCCTATGTCGGCCTCGACCCTCGAGGATCTTACGGAGGGCAAGTTCCGGCCCGTCTTGGACGACGAGGAGAGGCGCGAGCGGGCAGAGTCGGTGGAGCGGCTCATGCTGTGCTCCGGCAAGATCTACACGGAGCTCGTGGGCAGCGAGGCGCGCGAGGAGGACGACATGACCGCTATAGCGCGCGTCGAGCTCCTGTACCCGTTCCCAGAGGAGGACATAAAGGCTCTCTTGAGCAGCTACCCGAACCTGCAGGAGATGGTGTGGGTCCAGGAGGAGCCGAAGAACATGGGGGCGTGGACGTACATGGAGCCGCGCCTCAGGAAGCTCGTGGACGGGGAGCTGCCCGTCCGGTATGTTGGTAAGCCGGCCCGGCCGAGCCCGGCCCAGGGATCGGCGGCGTTTCACAAAAAGGAGCACGCGCAGATAGTCCGCGCGGCCTTCAAGGGCGCGGAGGAATCGAAAGAAGCGGAGGAACGCGAGGTGGAACGTGCCGGTTGAGATTCACGTCCCCGAGCTCGGGGAGTCGGTCGCCGAAGCGACGGTTGGCAAGTGGCTTAAGAGCGAGGGGGAACAGGTAAAGTCCGGCGAACCACTCGTCGAGATCGAAACTGACAAGATCAACTTCGAGGTCGAGGCCGAGCAGGATGGCGTCCTCGAAAACATCGCCAAGGGAGAGGGCGAGGACGTCGGCGTGGGCGAAGTTATAGGCACCATAGCCGAGGGTGACGGGACTGCCCCGCAACAGCCGGAAGCCGAAGGGCAGGAGGCTGAGACGGCCGAGAAGCCCGAGGCCGACCAGTCCGAGGCGCACGAGGAGAAGGTCGCCCCGGAGGCGCAAGAGACCGAGGCCGAGCAAGCCGCGTTCGAGGAGACCGATGGTAGCCGGGAAGACGGGGAGGTCCGGGCCTCGCCTTCCGTTCGGAGGCTCGCCCGCGAGTACGACATAAGCCTTGCCGAGGTGTCGGGCTCGGGCTCCGGCGGGCGCGTCACTAAAGAGGACGTGGAGCGCCTGATCCGGGAGCAGTACCGTGGAGGGGACGGACAGCAGACCGAGGCCCCGGAGCGGCAACCCGAAGAGCAGCCCGAGAGGAACGGCCAGAGGGAAGTGAGGTCCGCTGCCCAGGAGGCCCCGGCAGCCGAGGACGGCAGGGCGGCCCTGGAGGAGCGCGTCCGGATGTCGCGCCGGCGTCAGACCATAGCGGCCCGGCTCGTCGAGGCCCAGCAGACCGCAGCGATGCTCACCACCTTCAACGAGGCGGACATGAGCGCCGTGATGGAGCTCAGGAACCGCCGCAAGGAAGAGTTCCAGGAGCGACACGGCGTCAGGCTCGGCTTCATGTCGTTCTTCACCAAGGCGGCGATAGGGGCCCTCAAAGCGTTCCCGAAGGTTAACGCCGAGCTACAGGGCAACGAGCTCGTCCTCAAGCACTACTACGACATAGGTGTGGCGGTCAACACCGAGCAGGGGCTCGTAGTCCCGGTGGTGCGCGACGCCGACAAGAAGGGCTTCGCCGACATAGAACGCGACATAATGGAGTTCGGCCAGAAGGCGCGCGACGGCAATCTCAGCATCGAGGAGCTGCAGGGCGGCACGTTCACGATCACCAACGGCGGCATCTTCGGCTCCCTGAACTCGACACCAATACTCAACATCCCGCAGGTCGCCATCTTGGGGATGCACAAGATCCAGGAGAGGCCCGTCGTCGTGGACGGCGAGATACAGGCCCGGCCCATGATGTACCTCGCTCTTTCCTACGATCACCGCATCGTGGATGGCGCCGACGCCGTGCAGTTCCTCGTGCGCATTAAGGAGCTCATCGAGGACCCGGAATCGCTCTTGCTGGAGGGCTAGCTACGGCCCCGGAAGAGGTGCACGATGTCTGATAACGGGCTCGTCGAGCGGCTGCTCTCCGGCGATCGACGGGCGCTGGCCCGGATCATCTCCAAGATCGAGGGCGAGAACCCGGATACCCGGGGGATAATCTCCGAGCTCTACCCGCACACCGGCGAGACCGTCACCGTGGGCTTCACCGGCCCGCCCGGCGTCGGCAAGAGCAGCATCATCGCCGGGCTCGTAGAGCTCTACCGCGCGGAGGAGAAAAAGGTCGGGGTGGTCTCTGTTGACCCTTCGAGCCCGTTCACGAAGGGTGCAATCCTCGGGGACCGCATCCGCCTCGCCGACCACTTCCTGGACAAAAACGTCTTTATCCGCTCGATGGGGACTCGAGGACATCTCGGGGGGCTGGCGGGCGCCTCTAGGCTAGCCGGACTGGCGATGGAGGCGTATGGGATGGACGTTGTGCTCTACGAGACGGTCGGGGTAGGGCAGGGAGAGGTCGAGGTCGCCTCCGCGGCGGACACCGTGGTCCTTTGTCTGCAGCCGGGAGCGGGGGACTCGGTGCAGGCTTTGAAGGCGGGGGTGATGGAGATCGCGGACATCATCTGCATTAACAAGGCCGACCACCCGCAGGCCAAGAACGCCGCCTCGGAGGTGCGCCAGATCCTGGAGATCGGGCACGAGCTCGATCCGGACGCTCCGATGCCTCCCATAATTATGACTCGTGGGGACAACGGGGAAGGCGTCGAGGAGCTCAAAGAGAAGATCGGGGAACACCGAAAGTTCCTTACCGAGAGCGGCAGGATGAAGGAGCGCCATCTCGCGTCCATAAAAGACTTCGTCCTCTCCTGGGCGACGAACAAGATGGAGAATGCGTTGCAAGAGCGCCTCAGCAAGGAGGACGCCGAGCTCATGGAGAAGGTCCGCATGAGGGAGCTCGACCCCATCTCCGCGGCCGAGACGCTCTACAAAGAAGTTTAGCTTTTAGCGGCCAGGTATCAGGTGTCAGGTACAGCTAATCGGCTTTCGCAAGGCGCTGCTGGCGAGCGCCGAAAGGAGTCCGCCTAACCTCGCCCGTGTGATCGACTTGAGGGTACTCGACTAACTTTTTGGCTGACCGCTGAGGGCCGACAGCTATATACTATGGCGTGTAAGGGGCGTTGCTAACTCTTTGCGTTGGGGAAGGAGGAGTGGGAACTTGGACGTCAAGGGCGCTCAGGTCCGGCACGAATCTTTGGGGCTGGATGAGGACGACCTGCTAAGGATCTACCGCCACATGCTCCTGGCGAGGAGGGTGGATGAGCGGTCTTGGATCCTCAACCGCCAGGGCAAGGCGGCGTTTGTGATCTCCTGTCAGGGCCACGAGGGCGCGCAGGTGGGCACCGCCTACAACTTGCGCCCTGGCCACGACTACGTCTACCCGTACTACCGAGACGCCGGGATAACGATGCTACTCGGCCAGAGCGCTCGCGACCAGTTCCTCTCTCTCCTGGGCAAAAAGGAGGACCCAAACAGCGCCGGGCGCCAGATGCCTGGTCACTTCAGCAGCCGGGAGCTGAACATCGTTACCGCCTCGGCGCCCGTGGGCGTCCAGTACCCACAGGCTGTGGGGACCGCATTAGCGTTCAAGATTCGCGGGGAGGATGGGGTGGTGCTGGCGTGCGGTGGCGAGGCTTCGACCAGCGGCGGCGACTGGCACGAGGCTATGAACTTCGCCGGCATCCACGACCTGCCCGTCGTCTTCCTCGTGGAGAACAACGTCTATGCCATCTCCGTCCCGGAGGAGATGCAGGTCGCTGGCTCTATCGCCAAGCGTGCCGAGGGCTACGGCTTCCCCGGCGTCGAGGTAGACGGCAACGACGTGCTGGCCGTCTACGAGGCGGCGAAAGAGGCGTTCGATCGCGCCCGCAGGGGCGACGGGCCGTCCCTCATAGAGGCGAAGACCTACCGCCTTACCGCCCACTCCTCCGACGACGACGACCGGCGCTACCGGGAGCGCGAGGAGGTAGAGGAGTGGCGCTTGAAGGACCCCATCATCCGCTTCGAGAAGTACCTAGAGGAGGCCGGCGTCCTAGACGCGGAGAAGAAGGAGGAGATGGCGGCCGGAATCAAGGTCGAGATAGACGAGGCGGTCGAGTACGCAGAGAAGGCTCCCTACGCGGACCCCGAAGAAGCCTTAGAGCGCGTCTACGCGGAGGGCTAGGAGATGGCGACGAAGAACCTTTTGCAGGCCATCCACGAGGGTCTGGCCGAGGAGATGCGCTCCGACGATTCGGTCATGGTGCTGGGCGAGGACGTGGGGAAGGCCGGCGGGGTTTTCAGGGTTACGCAGGGGCTACAGGACGAGTTCGGGCCTCTCCGGGTGATGGACACGCCCCTGGCGGAGAGCCTGATCGTAGGCTCGGCCATCGGCCTCTCGGTGAACGGGATGCGCCCGGTCGCCGAGATACAATTCGCCGACTTTATCCCGCCGGCCTTCGACCAGCTTGTGAGCGAGGCCGCCCGCTTCTACTACCGCTCGAACGGTGCCTGGAAGGTACCGCTAACCATCCGGGCCCCTTACGGCGCGGTGCACGGGGGTGCCCTCTACCACTCCCAGAGTGTCGAGGCGTGGTTCTGCAACACCCCGGGCCTGAAAGTAGTCGCCCCGACCTTCCCCGCGGACGCCAAGGGGATGCTGAAGAGCGCCATCCGGGATCCGAACCCTGTACTCTTCTTCGAGCACAAACGGACCTACCGCCTCATCAAGGAGGAAGTGCTGGAGGATGATTACGAGGTTCCGCTCGGGGAGGCCAGAGTCCATCGTCAGGGGACGGACCTGACAGTCGTCTCCTACGGGCTGATGCTCTACCAGTCGTTGCAGGTCGCGCAGAAGCTCTCGGAGGAGCACGGTATCGAGGCCGAGGTCGTCGAGCCTCGAACGCTCTACCCGTTGGACAAGGAGACGATCCTCGACTCCGTCAAGAAGACCGGTAAGTTCCTGGCGGTCTCCGAGGCGAACCTAACGGGATCTATATCGGCGGAGATAGCGGCCGTTGTCGCCCAAGAGGCGTTCGAGTGGTTGGACGGGCCGGTGATGCGGCTGGGGGCGCCGGACGTGCCAGCGGCGGCCTTCGCTAAGCCGATGCTGGACTTCTTTGTGCCTTCGGCTGAGAAGATAGAAGCGGCGATGCTCGAGCTGGCCCGCTACTAGGAGGAGGGAATCGTGGCGACACCGGTGACGATGCCCCAGCTCGGGGAGAGCGTGACGGAGGGGACCATAGCGCGCTGGCTCAAGGCGGAAGGGGACGAGATCGAGAAAGACGAGCCCCTCGCCGAGGTGGACACTGACAAGGTCAACGCCGAGCTGCCCTCGCCGGTGGCCGGCAAGATTGAGAAGTTCCTCATCTCTGAAGGTGCTACGGTCGACGTGGGTACCAAGATCGCGCTTGTCACCATCGCAGGGGAATCTCAGACGACCGAAGCCCCGCCGCGAGAAGACGAGGCGACAGAGGCCCCGACCGAGGAGTTCCCTGCCGCTGACACCGAAGCTCAGCCGGTCGCTGCAGGAGACGGCGCGAAACAGCGAGCGGTCGCCGAAGCGCGGAGTGAAGAGGCGCGGAGCGACGGCGACGGGCGCGGGGAGATCGAGAGCGCCGAGACACTCAAGCTCAAACGTTCCTCGCCGGTGGTCCGGAGGCTCGCCGGCGAGCACGGGATCAGCATAGAGGAGGTCCCGGGCACCGGCGCTGGGGGCCGGGTGACGAAGAAGGATATCGAGGCCTACGTCGAGGAGCGCGAGACGGAACGAGAAACCCCACCCATGGCTGCTACCATTGCAGCGCCCGGTCGGGAACCGGAGCGGGAACGCGTGCCAGTCTACGAGGGCGACCGGGTGGTGAAGCTCACGAGCGTCCGGCGGGCCATCGCGAACCGGATGAGCTCGAGCAAGCGCGAGGCCCCGCACGCCTGGACGATGGTCGAGGCGGACGTGAGCGGGCTAGTGAGCTTGCGCGAGAGGGACAAGGACGAGTTTGCCGAGCGCGAGGGCGTCAGGCTCGCCTACCTACCGTTCATCGTCAAGGCGGTCGTCGGGGGCCTCAAGATGCACCCGGTCCTGAACTCCGTGTGGGACGAGGACCGTATCGTCCTGCGCAAGCGCATAAATATCGGGGTCGCGGTCGACCTTGAGGATGCCCTGATCGTGCCGGTCATCCTCGACGCTGACGAGTTGACAATCCTCGGGCTTGCCCGCAAGATAGATGACGTAGTGAGGCGCGCTAGAAATGGTCAGCTCTCGCCCGACGACGTCGCCGGGGGCACCTTCACGGTGAACAACCCGGGCGCGTTGGGGAGCGTGGTCTCAGTCCCGATCATCAACCACCCCCAGACCGCGATACTCTCCGCCGAGGCCGTGGTCAAGCGTCCGGTGGTCGTGGACGATGCCATAGCCGTCCGCAGCATGATGAACCTTGAGGTCTCCTTTGACCACCGCGTCATGGACGGCGGGGCTGCTCTGCGCTTTCTCAACTCGGTCAAGGAGCGGCTCGAAGACTACGGGCCGGAGAGCGTCATCGGTTAGCGTGCGAGAACCCCGAGCAAGGCAGGCCGGAACCGAGTTCAGGGAACGTTTGGAAGACGTGCTGCGCCGGGTCGACCGCGAGGAGCTCGTTCGGCTGGCCCAAGAGCTCGTTCGCATCCCGAGCGTCTATCGTCCCGAAGCACCCGAGGGAAACGAGGCCCGCATCGCCCGATACGTCACCGACTACCTGAGAGGCGAGGGATTCGAGGTAAGGACGGAGGAAGTCGCGCCTAGCCGCCCGAACGTCTGGGCTGTCTGGGAGGGTGATAGGTCGGGCAAGACGTTGCTCTTCGAGGGGCACACGGACGTGGTGACGGAGGGGCGGGCGGAGGACTGGAACTACCCACCCTTCGGCGCAGAGAGGGCGGGAGGGCGCATCTACGGGCGGGGTGCGTGCGACACCAAGGGGAACCTGGCGGCGGCAATCACGGCGGTGAGGGCGATCAAGGACTCCGGTGTCTCGTTTCCGGGCCGGCTCGTGCTTTGTCATCCGGTGGACGAGGAGGGGATGATGGCCGGGATCAAGGCCTTCATCGAAGGGGGGCACGCGAGGGGGGTAGACGGCGCGATCATCTGCGAGCCGGAGGAGAACCAGGTGTGCGTAAAGCAGAAGGGTGCTCTGCGGGTAAGGGTGGTGGTTCGGGGCAAGATGGCGCACGGGGCGATGCCCCAGAGCGGCGTCAACCCCGTGACTCGGGCGGCAAAGTTCGTGGTTGCGGTCGAGGAGCTAGAGCAGGAGGAGGTAGAGCGCCACGGCGAAGACCCGTTTTTGGGCTACCCAAGTCTGACGCCAACGATCCTGATGGGTCCGGATAGTGGGGAGCCCCAGATCAACGTCATCCCCGCGAGCGCCTACATAGCCCTCGACATCCGCACCGTTCCCGCCCAGTCCCATGACGAGCTCATCGCTCGCGTCGAAGGCTGCCTCTCGGAGCTGAGCTCCGAAGACCCAGACTTCGACGCGAGCCTAGAGGTGATCGAAGAACGTCCCCCGACCGAAACGCCGGTGGACGAGCCCCTGGTTCGGGCGATGGCGGCGGCCTACAAAGGGCTTACCGGGGAAGAGCCGCACTACAACGGGGTGCCTGGGGCGACGGACGGGACTTTATTGAAGGCTTGGGCCGGTGTTCCAATCGTCACGACGGGAGCGGGAGACCGCGAGATCCCACACCACAAGGACGAGTGGGTGGACGAAGAAGAACTGCTTATCGCCTGCAGGCTCTACGCCGCGACCGCCATGCACTTCTGCTATGAGGAGGAAGTGCGTGTTTGACTACCGCTCGATTTTCGATCTTAATGGCAAGACCGCGCTCGTGGTCGGGGCGGGGCGTGGCATCGGGGAGGCCGGGGCGCACGGGCTCGCGGCCTTCGGAGCGCGCGTATTCTGCGCGGACGTGGATGTCGGGGCCGCCAGGGAGACGGCCGGGGAGATAAAGGAGCAGGGATGGGAGGCCGAGACCCTAGAGTTGGACGTGCTCGACGCGGAGAGTGTCCGGGCGGCGGTCGAACGGGTGGGGGCACCGGACGTGATGGTGAGCACGCCGAGCATTAACGTCAGAAAGCCTTTGCTGGAGATCACCGACGAGGAGTTCGACTGGGTCATGGATTTGAACCTGAAGGGGACTTTCCGCCTGATCCGGGAGTTCGGGCGGGGCATGGCCGAGAGGGGGTCGGGGAGCATCATCGCCTTCTCCAGCATCCGGGCCCAGACCGTCGAGCCGGGGCAGGGGGTGTACGCCGCGACCAAGGCGGGGACGGTGCAGATGCTCAGGGCTCTGGCAGCGGAGCTTGGGACTAGCGGAGTGCGGGTCAACGCGATCGCGCCCGGAATAGTCGAGACGCCGCTGACCGCCCAGATCAAGGACAGCCCTGATTGGTACGACGCCTACGCCCAGAAGAGCGTCCTGGGGCGCTGGGCGAAGCCCTACGAGATGGTCGGGACGATAGTCTATCTGGCGTCGGAGGCAAGCTCCTACGTCACCGGGGCGTTCGTGCTGGTCGACGGCGGCTGGACGGCGGCTGACGGTCGCTACGTGCCGCCGCTCTAGTTTGTTGACACGACGCACATAGGTGCGGAATACTCCCACGCAGCCGGAGCGAAAGGAGAGAAGGGCATGACGACGAATCAGGGGAGCGAGCGTGGGGAGTCGGCTTTCGGCTTCAGCACCCGCCGGATAGTCGTGGCCGGCGTTATTGGCGGCATCGCTCTGTTCCTCGGGGCCACGCGCCTTGGCTTCATCCCAGTACCGATCCCCCTTATAGGCAACGCCACCATAATGCACATACCGGCAGTCGTTGGAGGTGCGCTTGAGGGACCCGTAGTAGGTCTCCTTGCCGGCTTGATCTTCGGTGTCTTTTCCTTTTTATACGCCGAGAGCCCCGTTTTTGTGAACCCGATAGTCGCCGTGCTGCCGCGATTGTTGATTGGGGTAGTGGCGTGGGCCGTATTCGTGTCTTTGCGCAACCGGAGCGTTGATGTCGCGGCGGCGGTCGCGGGCGTTTTGGGCTCGCTGACCAACACCGTCGGGGTCCTCGCGCTGGCCGTTATGTTCGGCTTATTGCCGCTAGCGGCGATCCCAGCCATCATCCCACAGGCTGTGGCAGAGGCGATCCTGGCGGCTGTCGTGACGGTCGTCGTGGTCAGGGGCGTTTTGCTCTTCCGAAGCGGGCGCGCCACGGCCCCGGAGCCCGGTAGCTCCGACGAAGAGCGCCGCTACTAGCGGGGGCACCTCGGGCGCGATGATCGAGATCGAGGGTGTCTCGTTCGCCTACCGGACGGGCGAGGCTGACACGGTGCCGGCGCTGCGAGGGCTGGACCTGTCCTTCGAGCCCGGTCAGTTCGTGGCGATCATCGGGCACAACGGCTCGGGGAAGAGCACGCTCGTCAAGCTCCTGTGCGCCGTTCTGTACCCGACGGAAGGTGAGATCCGCATCGACGGCATCCCGGCGCGCGAGGAGAACCGGTGGGAGATCAGGGAGCGGGTGGCGGTCGTCTTCCAGGACCCAGATAACCAGCTCGTCATGAACCGCGTCGCCGACGACGTGGCGTTCGGCCCCGAGAACCTGGGGCTGCCGCGCGAGGAGATAGCCGAACGCGTAGGCTTCGCGCTTAGGGCCTTGGGGCTAGAGGCGTTCGGAGGGCGCCTGATCGAGGACCTCTCCCCGGGCCAGAAGCAGCGGGTGGCGATAGCAGGAGCGTTAGCTATGCGTCCGCAGTTCCTGATACTCGACGAGCCGACCTCGCTCCTGCCGGCGCCCGCCGCTGAGCGCCTGATCTCCACCGTCAAAGAGCTCAACCGCTGCGAGGGCACGGGCGTCCTGCACGTCACCCACTCCATGTCCGAGGCCGCCCTCTTCGACCGGGTGGTCGTCATGGACGAGGGGCGCCTCGTCTTTGACGGAACACCGGCGGAGGTGTTCCGTCGGGTGGAAGAGCTCCGCTCCATCGGGCTCGACGTGCCCCTCGCCGCCAGCCTCGCCCACGCCTTACGCGCTCGCGGCATACCCCTCGAAGGCGATATCTTGGATGAGGTCGACCTGCAGGCCGCCGTCGCCGCTCTCAAAGGGCCCGCCCCTGCCGAACCCTCCGGCCCGTGACAACCGCCAAAGCACCCCCGATCATTGAGCTGCGAAACTTCCGCTACACCTACCTCGAAGGGACGCCGAGGGCGAGCGAGGCGATCCGAGGCGTGTCGTTCGAGATCCACCGTGGCGAGCGCGTCGCGATGATCGGCCCCACCCAGTCAGGTAAGTCCACCGTCGTGGACTCCTTCGCCCACCTTTTGCGCCTGAAAGAAGGGCAGGTCTTCTACGAGGGTGAGGACGTTGCGGCGCCCGGTTACGACCGAAAAGCCCTGCGCCGGGAGGTTGGCATCGTCTTCCAGCAGCCCGACTCGCAGCTTATAGAGGACGTCGTCGGCGCGGACGTGGCCTTCGGCCCGACCGCGGCCGGGCTTTCGGCAGGAGAGACGCGGCGGCGCGTCGAGGAGAGCTTGAACGCTTTGGGCCTCCCATACCCCCAGTTCCGGCTCAGGTATGTCCACGCGCTCTCCGGCGGCCAGCGCCGGAGGGTGGCGATAGCCGGGGTGATCGCTATGCACACGCGGGTTTTGGTGCTCGACGAGCCGACGGCGGGGCTCGACCCGCGCGGCAGGCGCGAGCTTCTCGGGCTGCTGAAGAGGCTCGCCGACGACAGGGATCTCACCCTCGTGGTATGCTCGGCGTCTTTGGGCGACGTGAGCCTCCTGTGCGACCGGTTCATAGTCCTTGACGAAGGAAGGGTTGTCATGGACGGCCCGGTGCGCGAGATCCTGCGCCAGGACAGACTTGCCGACCTCGACATAACGCTCCCGGAGCCGGTCACCGGCGCGCGCGAGCTCAGGAAGGTCTTCCCGGATCTTCCGACCGAGCTCTTGACGGAGGAGGAGTTGGAGGCCGAGCTGCTGAAGAGGTTGGACCCGGCGTAGTGTTAGAGCTCCAGCGCAACGTAATCTTTGGGCAGTTCGTCGACACGGGGTCGTTCATCCACCGGATGGACCCCCGGACGAAGCTCTGGATCACGTTCGTCCTGATCGTCGCTTCGTTCCTGATCGGTACCTTCCTCGGCTTCGCCCTGATACTGCTCCTGCTGATCCTGGTCCAAGCCGTCTCCCGCATACCTCTGGGTTATTTATTGCGGGGTTCGCAATTCTTCCTCGGGTTCCTCCTCTTCATCCTGATCTTCCAGGTTCTCTTCTATTCCGGCGAGGTCTCCGAATCGAGCTACCTGTGGCGCTGGGGAATACTTTCGGTCTCGACCGAGGGCCTGTACACGGCCGCCATACTGGGCCTGCGCGTTGTCTTCCTCTACTACGTGACGACCATGCTGATGCTGACGACCTCCCTGGTAGACTTGACGAACGGCCTGGAGTTGCTCTTAGGTCCGCTACAGAGGCTCCGCGTCCCGGTCAACGAGCTGGTCTTGGTCTTCGTGATCGCGATAAAGTTCGTCCCCATTTTCATTGAGGAGATAGAACGCCTGGCCCGCGCCCAGACCACCCGCGGCGTTCCCTTCGACGAGGGCGGCGCTGTGACGCGCGCGAGGCGCATCGGGCGCCTGCTCGTCCCGATCTTCATCAGCGGCTTCGCCCGAGCCGACCTCCTCACCACCGCGATGAACACCCGCAGCTACCGCGGTGGCCACTACCGCACCAAGCTTCGCCAGATGCACGCAACGCCTGGAGACTGGCTGGCGCTGGGGCTGGTGATCGTCTGGGTGCTTGTGGCCTGGCGACTCCCTGCGGTGCTAAGCGGCGGAGGAATAGTCTGACGCGTGGAGGCCATCGCTTCGCACGAGTTCTCCTTTGTCACGGGCTCCGAACTGGTCGTAGAGGGTGAATACACTGCTACCTAAAGCCCTTGCCTACAACGTCTCCCGACGGCGCCGGAGCCGGCCATAGGGGTGGCTGATATGGAGTACCGGGCCGCGTTTAGGAGCAACTCGCATCGCGACCGGAACCTCGCGGGCGAAGCGGTCTTCTCTGCTAGAATGCCGGATTATGCAAGGTGAGAGACTAGGGGAAGACACCACCGCCGGGAAGATAGAGGGCCTTGAGCGCCTCCGGGCGGCGGCGGCGCATCCAGCTTCGGAGCAGGCTATACAGCGCCAACGCGAGCGTGGGAAGCTCACGGCTCGCGAGAGAATCGAGCTCCTCCTCGACCCCGGCACCTTCGTCGAGCTGGACCGCTACCGGGTGCACCGCTCGTACAACTTCGGGCTGGAGGAGAACCGGCCTTTGGGCGACGGGGTGGTCACCGGGTACGGCGAGGTCATGGGCCGTAAGGTCTGCGTCTTTTCGCAGGACTTCACGGTCTTTGGCGGTTCTTTGGGCGAGGTGTACGCCGAGAAGATCTGCAAGGTGATGGACCTAGCGTTGAACACGGGGTGCCCGATAGTCGGCATAAACGACTCCGGCGGGGCACGCATCCAGGAGGGCGTGGTCTCTTTGGCGGGGTACGCCGAAATCTTTCACCGCAACGTCCTCGCCTCCGGGGTGGTGCCCCAGATCTCGGTGATCATGGGCCCCTGCGCCGGCGGCGCCGTCTACTCCCCGGCGATAACGGACTTTATCTTCATGGTTGAGGAGACGAGCCACATGTTCATCACCGGCCCGGACGTTATAAAGAGCGTTACGGGCGAGGAGGTGACCCAGGAGGAACTCGGCGGCGCGGGCACCCACAACACCAAGAGTGGCGTCGCCCACTTCTCCGCCCCCGATGAAGAAACCTGCCTTGAAGACGTCCGCTACCTTCTCTCCTTCTTGCCGGAGAACAACCTCGAGAGCGCCCCGTACTTCGAGCCGAACGACGACCCGGAACGGATGGACGAAGACCTCGCTGCCCTCGTCCCGGACTCGGCCAACCGCCCCTACGACGTGCGCACTGCCATAGAGCTCACGATGGACAACGGGGAGTTCTTCGAGGTGCAGGAAGGGTGGGCGCAGAATTTGGTCTGTGGCTTCGCCCGGTTGGACGGACACGCCGTCGGCGTCGTCGGGAACCAGCCTTCGGTACTGGCCGGCACGCTCGACATAGACGCGAGCGTGAAGGGGGCGCGCTTTGTCAGGTTCTGCGATTCGTTCAACATACCGTTGGTGACGTTCGTGGACGTTCCGGGTTTCATGCCGGGAACCGACCAGGAGTTCGGTGGGATCATCCGCCACGGGGCGAAGCTCTTGTACGCCTTCTCCGAGGCGACGGTGCCGAAGATGACCGTCATAACGCGCAAGGCATACGGTGGAGCCTACGACGTCATGAACTCCAAGCATATCGGGGCCGACGTCAACGTGGCGTGGCCGACGGGCGAGATCGCGGTGATGGGCGCTCCCGCAGCGGTCGGGATCATCTTCCGGCGTGAGATCGCCGAAGCCGAGAACCCCGAGAAGAAACGCGAGGAGCTCATCGCTGACTACGAAGAGCAGTTCAACAATCCTATGGTTGCTGCCGAGATGGGCTACATAGATGACGTTATAGACCCGCGCGAAACCAGACCGTACCTCATAAAAGCGCTCTCTATCATCCGGACCAAGCGCCCCGAACGCCCGCCGCGCAAGCACGGGAACATTCCGCTTTGAGGTTCTCCCCGGAGCCGAACCCGGAAGAGGCCGCGGCGATAATGGCCGCGCTCACGACCACGCTGGAAGACCGCGAAGAGCCAGAGAGCGCTGCCGTAATGAGGAGCCGATGGCGACTGGCCGGGCTGCTCGGGCATGCGCCGCCACAGGAGATGAAGTTGGAGGGCTCGCTGTGGGCCTACTCCAGTTGGGAGGGCATAGCCTAGTTGTTCGGGAAGGTCCTGGTCGCGAACCGTGGGGAGATCGCCGTCCGCATCATCCGGGCGCTCAAAGAGGTGGGCGTGAGGAGCGTCGCGGTATATTCGGATGTGGACCGAGAGTCGTTCCACGCGCGGCTGGCCGATGAGGCGTACCACGTAGGACCCGCGCCAGCGACAGAGAGCTACCTGAACGTCGTGAAGTTGATCGAGGTCGCGAGGCGTTCGGGGGCGGAGGCAGTGCACCCGGGGTACGGGTTTTTGGCGGAGAGCGCGGGCTTCGCGCGGGCTACTACGGAGGCGGGCCTTGCCTGGATCGGGCCACGCCCGGAGTCGATGGAGGCGATGGGCAGCAAGGTGGAGAGCCGCAGGATCATGGGCAAGACGGGCGTCCCCATGACGCCTGGTACGGAAAAAGCCGTGGAGTCCGCCGACGCCGTCTTCGGGTTCGCCGAAGAGCACGGCTACCCAGTGGCGGTGAAGGCTTCCTCGGGTGGCGGCGGGAAGGGCTTCGCCGTGGCCCCCGGTGAGGAGGAGGCGAAAGATGCCTTCGAGCGGGCCAAAAGGGAGGGTGAGGCGTACTTCGGGGACGGGGCGGTGTATCTGGAGAAGTATCTGCCCAACCCCCGGCACATCGAGATCCAGGTCGTGCGCGACAAGCACGGGAACGCGGCGCACCTCGGCGAGCGGGATTGCTCGATCCAGCGCAGGCACCAGAAGCTACTCGAGGAGTGCCCTTCCCCCGCAATAGAGCCCGAGATGCGCGAGGCGATGGGCAAAGCGGCGGTCGAGGCCGCAGAAGCGGTGGGCTACGACAACGTCGGGACGGTCGAGTTCCTGGTGCAGGACGACGATTTCTACTTTTTGGAGATGAACACCCGGGTCCAGGTCGAGCACCCCGTGACCGAGGAGGTGACGGGGATAGACATCGTGCAGACCGGTATCCGCATCGCCGCTGGGGAGGAGCTGCCTTTCTCGCAAGAGGACGTGCGGTGGCGCGGGCACGCGATCGAGGTCCGCGTAAACGCCGAAGACGCGGCGAATGACTTCGCCCCAACCCCCGGGACCGTCACCCTCTACGAGGAGCCGGGTGGGCCGGGGATACGGGTAGACTCGGCCTTGCGGGGGCCGGGCCCGGTGCCGGAGCACTACGATCCTTTATTCGCCAAGCTCATCGTGTGGGGCGCGGACCGGGGGGATGCTTTGCGGCGCCTCGGGCGGGCGCTCCGGGAGTTCAGGATCGAGGGCATCGCTACCACCTTGCCCTTCTTCGAGGCCATCCTCGACGACGAGGTGTTCACAACGGGCAGCTATACGACAGGTTTTATCGCCGAGAGGCTTAGGGAGTTAAAGATCGAGGCTCACCCGACCGGAGATGGTCGGGGCGAAGCGCCGGAGAAGGAGGCGCGAGAGGTCGAGGTCGAGGTCAACGGCAAGCTTTTCCGGGTCAGGTTGTACGCCGACGAGTCCGGGTGGAGGAGCGGGAGGGCGTCTCCTCCCCCTAGGCGCAGGAGGGAGCGGGAGCGTAGGGCGGCCGTCGCCGAAGGCGCGGTGGCGGCGCCAATGCAGGGGACGATCAGGAAGGTGTTCGTCGAGCAGGGGCAGAAGATCGCGGTAGACGACCCGGTGTGCCTCCTGGAGGCGATGAAGATGGAGAGCGAGATCCGGACGAAAAGGGACGGCGTGGTCTCCGAGGTCCTGGTCGCTCCCGGCGAGACCGTCCGCTCCGGAGATCCCCTCGTCGTCCTTGAGTAGATCGAGGCGCCGACCCGCATGACCGAGCGAGCGGCGGATTTCGAGTGGCGTGGCGAGGGCGAGGAGGCCGAGATCTTGCTCTACGCCCCCGGCCCCGCCGTCGCCGAAGCGTCCCTCGAACGAGCTTTGTCCGCCGCGCGGCTCCCCGGGGTGGTGAGCCCCGTCTACGTCGCCGCGTCGGGGACGCCGTCGAACTTCGGTTGGGTCGCGGCTTCGGAGACTCACGCGGCCCCGGACCTCGTAAGCGCGCCCGAGTGGGGCCTTCTGATCGTCGCCGACACGCCGGTCGAGAGCTCCCGCCTTGAGGAAGTGCCGCGCCTGATCTCCCGCGGTCTTTCCGAGGTCGCGTTGCCGAATGTCGAGGAGGCCGAGGTGCGCAAGCTCGCCGGGTCCGGCGCTTTGTGGGCCGCCGAGGAGGGGCTCATCGAGGAAGAGGACCTGCCTTCCCTGGACGCGTTGGCCGGCGACGCCGACGCTTTGAGCCGGCGAGCGCTCTCCGCGGGGACCCGGGACTGGACGAGGCCGGGGGATATACGCGCTTTGCGGGTGGCGGAGATCCTGAATTCTGACGGTGCCGGGGAACTCGGTCTCGAGGCGGGTTCCCTGGCCATCGCCGTCGGGGTCCAGGCCGAGGACCTGGGACGCCTCTCTATGGCCTCTCACCGCGACCGGATCTCGGCCCGCCTTTCGAGCGGGAGCTTCGGCGATCCGGGCGATCTCCCAGCGGCGCCGGCGGAGACCGAAGAAGCGCGAGACCTCGTGTTCGCGGCGAACGCCACGACGAACTATGCTGCCGGGCGCGCGGCGCTCGTCTTGTATGCTCTCCGTCGCGCGCTGAGGGAGGCAGGGACTCTGGATCTCCGGGCTGCTTGGAAGATTGGGGGATTCGAGGAGCGGAACGGCCGGGTCTTGCACCGCAACGGCCTCGCGGCGGTCGAGGCCAGGGACGCGTTCGTCGCGGGCCAAACGGTCGCCGCGGGGACCGGCGGGATGTTGGGAAGTGCACCGCCTTTCGAGGCTTCGACCGAGGTTTCAGAGGAGGGAGGGCGGTGGCCCTGGGAGGAGTCAGGTATCCTCGCGCGGTGGGCGGTTTTGGAGCTGCTGTAGGGGACCACTCGGGGGAGTATGGGTTTTGGGAGCACAAACCCCGGCACGCCGCTTAACCGAACGCGTGTCGAGTAAGTCTACGTAGGGTAGACGGGGCGTCGTGGGGAGACTTCGGTTGAGGAGCTTCCGAGCTCCCGTCCGGGGTAGAGATCGCTCTGTTCGGCACCGATATCCGAAGGACCGGTTAACGGGTACAGGAGGAGGAGCATTGACCGGAGAAATTTTGGACAAGTTCTCTCAGCTGATAACGACCGCGCTCGGTCTCGTGGCCGCCCTGGCCTGGATGATGCCATCCAGACCCTGTTTCAGCAGATCCTTGGCACGGGGGGAGGGCCCTGGCCGCCAAGCTCTTCTACGCGGTCCTGGTCACGCTCGCTCT
>JALZEL010000343.1 GCA_030862075.1 Actinomycetota bacterium
ATACTACCCTGCACCGTCGGACCGCCGTGAGCAAGGACTATAGCCCACGCGAGAGCGATATTCCGAACGACGCTAAACTGCCGCTATGTAACTTCGAGAACGGGAGGCGACTTTATGGGCTCCACACTGGAAGGTAAAGTGGTGCTGGTGACGGGCGCGAGCCAGGGGTTGGGTAGAGCCCTTGCCCTCACCTGCGCGCAGGAAGGCGCTAACCTCGTCATAAGCTCCCGCAGCGCCGATTCACTGGAGCCGGTCGCAGAAGAGGCCAGTACTTCGGGCGTCGAGGTCCTCACCGTACCGGCTGACGTCTCCCGCGGCGAAGACGTACAGGAGCTCGTCGGCGCGGCCGCCGAGCGCTTCGGCAAAATAGACGTGCTCGTGAATAACGCCGGGCTCCTCGGTCCGCGCGTGGCGATAGAAGACTACCCAGAAGACGAGTGGCGCAGCGTGCTGGACGCAAACCTCACCGGCCCGTTCCTGGTGTCGAAGGCCACGATACCGCACATGCGAGAGGGCACCTCCATCATCAACGTGACGAGCGGCGTGAGCGTCGAGGGCCGCGCCGAGTGGGGCGCCTACTCGGTCAGCAAGTTCGGCCTGGAGGGCCTTACCCAGATTCTGGCCGCCGAGCTAAAGGACCGCGGCATCCGCGTAAACTCCGTGGACCCCGGTGGCATGCGCACCGGCATGCGCGCCGTCGCCTACCCCGAGGAAGACCCCACGACCCGCATAACCCCAGAGGAGAACACCGGCGTCTTTCTCTACCTTGCCTCCGACGATTCCAGGGGAGTAACCGGAGAACGCTTCAAGGCGCAGGAGTTCCAGCAGGCCCACTGACCAGTAGACAAGGACGGCGACCCTATTTGTTTATAGATCTTATGAAGGTGATTATGAAGACGGCGGAGACGAGCATCAGGCCGCCGGCAGCGACGAGGCTCAAGGCGACGAAGACGATGGTGCCCGGGCTCGCCTGGCCCCAGGCCCCGGTCGCCCAGACGAAGGCGAAGAGCGAAGCGAAGAAGGTAAGTAAGATCAGGATCATGCCACCGGGGAGGTCCCGGATCTGTATGGCCGTCTTCTCGACGACGTAGGGCAGATGCCCCTTTGGATGACCGTTCCTGCGAACGTTCTCCAGGATGCTCCTGAACTCCGCATCCCCCACCAATCCGATAACGCGTGAGAGGTAGTACGCCTCCCTCGGAGATTTGCCCAGGCGCAGAAGCTCCAGGTAGTTGCGCCTGTACAGTTCGACCGCCCCCGAGTGCGGGGAGGCGAGCTGTTTCAGGAAGGCGTGGGTGTCGAGGCGCGACGTGTAGCGGTGGACCTCCTCCTGGCGGCCGACACGTTCGGGGCCGCGGCGGCGCATGATCTCCGCGACCTCCATGAAGAACATCTCGCGGGAGAACTCCAGGGCACTCTGGCGCTCGCGGCGCCTGGAGGAAATCTCCGTGCGTATCCCACGCGCGCGGTACTCCTCGCGCCTCAGGCGGTAAACGTGCTCCTGATAGAAGTCCCGCTCGGCGACCGTCGAGGCGTAGTCGCGCAGCCAGTATGCTTCCTCAAGCGTCTTCGGGATCCTCTTCTCTTCCATAACCCTCTCGGCCCGTCCTACGCTCCTTCCTGCCTACCTAAACCAGGGAGTAAAAATGATACCACGCACGTACCCGCGCCTAACCCCTATCCACGCCCCTCCAGCTCCCGCGCAGCGTCCCCGGCGCCGTGCTCCCGCAGGGAGTAGAAGAGGCCCCCGCCGCGCACCCGCACCTCCAGGTGCCCGCCCTCGGCCAGTTCCTTGAGCATCTTGTCCGCCTCCGTCACCGTGAGCGACGTCTCCACCGCCGCCCGTGCCGGCGTCAGCTCGCCGTGCTCCCTGAGAGCTCCCAAAAGCTCCCGCTCCTTGCTGCTCGCGGGTCCGGTGGGCAACCCTCCCCTCTCCTCCGAAAGCCCTGCGATGCCCTTGACGAACACGCCGAAGGCCGGGATCACCCAGAAGAAGGTGAACCAGATCCACCAGACGCTGGTGAAAGCGAAGAGGAAGGCCCCGGCCAGCGCCACCGGTATTATGATCGCGAGAGAAGTAGTGACCTGGGCCCTCGAGCTCATCTTCTCGACGTCGAGCCCGAAGAAATCGTCGTCGGTCCGGTCGCGGTCGTGGCGCCCGCGGCGATGCTCTGGCTCGTGATCCGGTCTTCTCTCCACAGACATCCTTCCTGCCGCAAATATAGCAGCAACGCGACCACCGAACCACAGCATTTTACGTATCGTAGTAAACACCTCGGAGCCGAAATGTTAATCTCTCGCAAAAGGGGACGGAGGGTTAGCGCAGATGGGCAAAAACGGGCGCATAGAGAACTCGAAGAACGCTCTTCTGGACGAGCTCGTGGAGTTCTTGAGCATGCCCTCGATCTCGGCTCAAACCGACGACGAAGGGAGCTTTCAAGAGTGCGCTGAGTGGGTTCGCAGCAAGCTCGAAGAGGCCGGGGCCGAAGCCCGACTCGTGGAGACGGACGGGCATCCCGTCGTCTACGCGGAAATAGGGAGCGGCGACAAAACGCTCCTCTCCTACGGCCACTACGATGTGCAGCCGCCCGAGCCTTTGGAGCTGTGGGAGAGTGATCCCTTCAAGCCGGAGGTAAGGGACGGCACCATCTTCGCCCGCGGTGTGGCCGACGATAAGGGCGACGTGATGGCTCGAATCCAGGCTTTGAGGCTCTACCAAGAGAAGCACGGTCCCCTGCCGTTCAAACTGAAATTCCTCATCGAAGGCGAAGAAGAGGTCGGGAGTCCTAACCTGCCCGGCTTCGTGCGTTCGAACGCGGAACTCCTGGCCGCCGACGCCTGTTTGTGGGAAGGCTCAATGAAGGACGAGGCGGGGCGGCCCATGATATTCTGCGGTACCAAGGGCATGCTCTACGTCGAGTTGCGCACTAAAGGCGCCTCCCACGACCTGCACAGCATGTACGGTGGACTCGCGCCGAACCCAGCGTGGCGGCTCGTGCAAGCATTGAGGACCATAAAGGATGAGAACGGGGAGATCACGCTCGACGGCCTCGAAGAGCTAATAGAGCCACCCTCCAAAGAGGATCTCAAAGCGATAGAGGAGATCCCCTTCGACGAACCCGCCTTAAAAGCGTCCTGGGGAGTCGAAGCCTTCGACCGCAACCTCACCGGCAAAGAGGCCCTCAAGGAGTATCTCCTCCGGCCCACGGCGAACATCGCCGGCATCCAGTCCGGCTACACGGGACCCGGATCCAAGACCATAGTCCCCACTGAAGCATTCGTGAAGATGGACTTCCGGCTCGTCGCGGGGCAGAGCCCGGAGCCGGTGCTGGAGCTGCTGCGCTCGCACCTGCGAAAGCGCGGTTTTGAGAACGTCGAGATCGCATACCTAAACGGTGTCGAAGCGGCCAAAACCCTCATTAGCTCGCCGGTGGTCCGCACGGCCGTCGAGACGTGGAGGGAGCTCGGCGCGAGAGACGCGGTGATCTACCCGACCATCGGCGGAAGCGGGCCGACCTCGCTCGTAGCGACCGAGCTCGGCATCCCGACCATCATGACCGGGGCCGTACTGAACCCCGAAAGCCGCATCCACGCCCCTAACGAATCGGTCCGGCTCGACGACTACTTCGAGTCGGTAGCCTACTTCGCCTCCTTCTTCGAGAGGTTCCAAAGTGGGTCGGCGCATGAATAAGGAGGTGAGCAGTTTGTCGCGCCGAGCATACTTTGCAGCTTGACGGAGAGGACCTACAGCAAGGGACTGAACCTGCCGGAGCGCGTCCGACAGAGCCTGGCAGCGGCCGCCGCCTCGAGAGGCGTGCAGGCGCGCATGGTCTCTATCCAGAGCCACGAATCCCTGCGACCTCCAGAGGGACATGTGGTCGTCGCCGCGAAAAGAGAGGAGACGGACGCCGCCTATGGCCCGTCCAGGATTGTGCGCCGCCTAGAGCTCTACAAAACCCCCTACGGCCCCGTCGTCCGCCTCGCCTTCTCGGTCTACCCCGAGAGCGGAGAGCCCCTTAGCGCCAGCACCCTTTTGAATATTTCCCAGGTTAGCGGCGACGCCGCCCTCTCCGGTCTCGGGCGCCAGAAGACACTGTACATACACTTCTACCAAACGACGGACGATGGGGACCTCGACTACGCCTTCTCCAAGGAGATCCCCAACCAGAAGGAGCAGCGAGACGAGGCGAAGAAGATCTTAAAGATGGCCCGCGACGCCTACTCCGAAACCTCCGGGGAACGTCGCAACTTCCGCCGGGCGGTAGGCCTCGCCGAGAAACGATTCGAGCTGCCTGTACCTGAACCTGACGAATAGGCATAGTCTCACCGAAAAATCCTGCGTATACTGCGTCAAATGCTAGAGGGGAGAACGGCGAAAGATTTCGTAGCGAAGATAAGTGAGGCTCTTGCCGTAGCCAAGCGTAAGGGCATCTACGTAACCGCCGGAGCGGGATCGTGCGACCTGGAGGCCCAGCAGTTCGCCCATCACTCCTCGGACGAAGAAGAGCCGATCCCCATGGGACGACCGCATCACCTGGAAGAGCCACCGGGGCCGCGGGATCTCGGTCGCCACGACGGCACCTCTCGGCTATGCTACTTCCTCGACGGCGTGCAGAGCTCGCGCGAGATCGGCCGCATAGAGATGGCCCCCATTATCGTCGCGACCGTGGCCGCCGCGATCGTCAACCGCTGCGACCGTCAGTTCTCGCGCATGCCGCTGGAGAGTCCGCCGGTCTTGGTGCAGGCCGTCATTCTGCCCCGCAGCACCGGAGATGCAAGGGTCGAGGCGTTCTGGGAACTCCTGCTCGAGGCGGGTTTCTCGGAGCTCGGCCCAGATGAGGTCCCCTCCTCCCCGCACCTGGTCCTCGACTCCGCGGAGTATATGTCCGAGGCGGACCCCTCCGACTACGTCGGGATGAGGGAGAGGGCTCGCGTGCGGGTCCGGGCGCTCCGGGAGCGGCTGGAGGGAGGTATGTTGCGCCGGTGGGAGCTGGACGACCGGACCCTGGAGGACCCCGACGCCTGGATCGCGGTGGATGGACAGCTTAGGGATATCAGGGAGTCGAATCGACGGGCCATCGGCCTCATAAAGAGCGTGGCACGCCCGGAGTTCGTGGGCAAAGACGTGGGGATGCTGCTGGATCTGGAGCCGGGAATGCGAACGACCAGCTTCGTCCCGGACTGGCAGCTCCGTCGCGACCCGAGCGAGCAGCGGACCTCGTGGTACCTGAGGGTGTGGCCGCCGCAAAGAGGCGCGGACGCCCTGGGCTCGCTCATGCGAGTAGAGGCGCCGCGCAACACGGAGCCGGACATGGTGGACGAGATCTCACGCTGGATCCTCGCCGAGCGGGCCCCTCTAGCGAAGCCGGACCCCAGGTGGCCGGCCATGATCTACCCGATCCACTACGTAGAGAAGATCCTGAAGCCCCTCGTGCAGGGCTCCGAGCGGGCTTACACCAGGCTGGAGCGACAACTGGCATCGAACGGGAGGAACTAGATGCTGCACCCGGACTACCTGGATACGGCCTCCGGACCGATCGGCCGGGTCGTGACCAGCGAGGACAACCCCGCAACCGCCCATGAGTTCTACTTCTGGACCGCCGAGACCGACGCCGCCCAGAACCTGGACATCGGGCACATCGTCGCCGCCGAGTCCGAGGATGCAACCGCCGTGGCCGTCCTCGATGATCCGGGGCGCTACTCCGACCTCCAGAGCTTCCTCGACGACTTCTATGCTTACGACGGCGACCCGGCGCTGGAGGCTCTGAGCGACCGCGTCGAGATCCTGGTCTTCCGCGCCCGCATACTCGCTACGAAGCACCGCGATGAGCGTAAGAAGAGCAAGCGCCCGGTCCGCACCGGCCCTGTCTTCTTCGCCACGAGCGCCGCCATAGAGTACGCCCTCGGCGCCGACGACTTCTCCGGCCACCGCATCCCCATGCTCCTGCATGAGAACGGCAACGAGAGGAACGGCTCGCAGCAGCGCACACCCTTGTACGTGGATGCCGACTACCTGCTCGGCCCCGAGGCCGGCCACCTGAACATCACCGGTATGAGCGGCCTCTCGACCAAGACCAGCCACGCCCTCTTCACTATCTCGAGCACCTTCCAGACCGTCGAGGACAAGAAGGTCGCCGCCCTGATGTTCAACGTGAAGGGCGCGGATCTCCTCTTCCTGGACAAGCCGGTCGAGGTGGACCCGTCAGACGATCCGGAGCTGGCCGAGCGCTACGAGAAGGCTGGTCAGAAGGGCCTCCCACGGGAGGACCGCGAGATGTACGCCTCGCTGGGGCTGAAGGTCAGGCCGTTCGAGAACCTCCGCATCTTCGCGCCGCTCTCCTTCGGCAAGGACCGGGGCGAGAGGAAAGTCTATGCGGCAGACCTGCAAGCGAAGGACCTCAACACCTTGCGCCGCGCGCGCGGGGAAGACTCTTGCGTCTACCCGATCGTGTGGGACCTCGAAGACGTGCTGCCGCACGCGGGGCGAATCTTCGATCAGGCAGACATGGACGACAAGTTCAAAGGCTTCATCGAGTACCTGCGCGACCGGCAGGTCCGGACCATGAACGCCTTTCACGCGGAAGTGGACGAGGCCTTCGAATACTTCGAGGAGACCGAGAGCTCCTACTGGAACGGCCACCACCAAGCGACGGTCGCGAAGGTCCGCAACCGCTTCGGCATCTTGCCGAGCAAGTGCGCCGGGCTTCTGGTCCACGGCAGGGTCGAGTACGACGGCTCGCCGGAGGTTGACGGCCCCTTCGAGGACCACGAGATGCGCGTCGTGGATATCTCGCACCTCTCCGGCGTGCCCCAGGACCTCGTCGTCACCAAGGTCATAAACAGCGTGTGGGAGATGGCCGAGCAGGGCAGACTCGGGGTGGACAAGCTCATCATCTTTATTGACGAGCTAAACAAGTACGCCCCCTCCGGATCCAGGACCTCCTCCCTCAAGGACACCCTCGTGGACATCTCCGCCCGCGGACGGCACCTGAACCTCACACTCTTCGGGGCGCAGCAGTTCCGCAGCAAGGTGGACGACGAGGTCGTCGGCAACGCCGCCACCAGCCTCTACGGCCGCACCGGCGACGAGGAGCTCACCAACTCCAGCTACCGCTCCTTCTCCTCCACCACCCGCGAGGAGCTGCTACAGCTAGAGAAGGGCCGTCTCCTCCTGCGCCATGCCCACTACGCCGTGCCCGTCTTCGGCACCTTCCCGCGCCCGATGGTCCTCATGGGCAAGCAGGGCACGGACATCTTCGGCGAGCACCGCCAAGACGCCGCGACCTCCGTTCTCGCCGTCATGCGCAAGCTCATAAAAACGGGCAAGCCACCGGCTATCACCGCTATCCGCAGCGACATAGATGGCGTCCCAGAGGAGCAGGTCTTCGAAGCCCTCGACGCCGTGCAGGCCGCCCACCGCACCGGCCATGGCGCCGCCGACCCCTACAAGAACTTCCGCTGGAACCTCAGCCGCGGCAACCGGCCGTCGAGGAGGCGCGAGACCTCGCAGATACTCTCCGGCCTGGACCGGATGAGAGATTAGTCGAGAGAGCACTCGGGCGCAGCCCCGATGAGCTTTGAGATGGTGAGATCACCAACGTCGAGCCTATAGCGGTTAGCTGCAGTATCAGGGAAGTCGCGAGGTTGCGCCGAGCTTATGGTAGAGGTAGGTGGCGGAAGCTCAAAGGCGTGGCTCGAGTGCTATTGAGTAGTGGTAGAACCCGGCTGGCCGAACTCCATTGGTACGAGGCGCACGGCATCGGCAAGAGGTAAATCAAGTGGAAACGGTACCTGGACTAGAACGTGGCATAGAGAGAAGCGCAAGTTAGCGGGTAATGACACAACCCGCCAGGTTTTGGGAGCCGCGCTCCTACATGGCCTCCTTGATTCCCCCCTCGATGAGCTACCAGTTCACCGGATAGAATGTCAAGAACCCGAGGATCATGTCAACCTACACCAGGAACCAGTACGTGGCATGGTTCGGGTGGAGTGTTTAGCACAGGAAGAGCACCAACTGGATGTGCCCTCGACTGTGAGGTACGGGTGTTTCCCTAAACAGAAGTCACATTAATATCCAATGGCCGGCGTTTTGCGCAAGAACGCGTCGTCCGCGAGTTGCCTCATAAGAAAATCGGCGGCGTCGGCCCGCGAGATGTAAGGTCGGCGACCGGGCTTGAGGTCCACACTCGCCCTGTAGTTGTTCGTCCATGGGCCGTTGGTAAGCAGCATCGGTCGGACGATCACCCAGTCGAGCCCGCTCTCGCGGATGATTCTTTCCTGGGCCTCTTTGTCGGCGTACTCGTCCCTGAGTAAGGGCGGCACGAGGGCGTTCATGAAGAAGGAGCCCACCAGGTCCGGCTTCTCTTTACTCTCGCCCGCGCCCCAGGCCGTCTGGCAGACGAAGCGCCTGAGGCCATGCTCCTTCATCGCCGCGACGATGTGCCGCGCACCGACGGAGCCCGGCCCGTTCGGGTCCCCGGGCGAGTGCGGGCGCAGCGGGTTGCTCGGGCCCCCGCCCAAGACGCTGACCACCGCCTCGCTGCCGGCCACTGCCTCCCCCACCCGTCCCGGATCGAACACGTCGCCCCCCATCACCGAGAGACGCTCGTGGTGTGCCGCCAGCTTGGAGGGGTTTCGGACGAACGCCGTGACCTCGTTCCCCTCCGCTATCGCCCTTTCCAGGAGGCGTCGCCCCGTAGTGCCGCTCGCCCCGAAGATCGTCAACCTCACCGGTCAGCTCCTTTCGATGATGCCTGCGTCTGTCCTTCACGGAGCCCGCTTCGGAGGCGAACGGGTCCTCTCCTAGTACGTCCCGGTGATGCCGTCGCGGTCCTCGCCAAGGCCCTCGTGCTCGTGATGGTAGTCTTGGTCGGGATCTCGCCTCATTCGGATATTAACTCCCCTAAGCCGTTACGCTATACCCGGCTTCCTCTATAGCGCCCTTGAGCTCGTCAGTCGTCACCCGGTCCTCGTCGTAGCGTACCTCGACGATGCCCTTCTCGAAGTCCGCGTTCGAGCGCTCGACACCTTTGAGCTTGTTCAGCTCGCCCTCCACGGCGGCCTTGCAGTGGCCGCAGCTCATCTCGGGCACCTTGAACGTCGCGTCGGTCATCTGTCGTCCTCCCTTTCTAGACCTTCAAAAACCGCTCGACGGCGGCGGTCAGTTCCTCTATCTTCTCGTCGGCGTCCTCGCCTTTCTCGATGGACTCGCGGACGCAGTGCTCTACGTGGTCCTTCAAGAGGATGGCGCCGGCTTTCTCCAGGGCCGAGACTATGCTCGAGATCTGGGTGAGAACGTCCACGCAGTAGGCCTCCTCGTCCACCATCCGCTGCACGCCCCGCACCTGCCCCTCTATGCGTCTGAGGCGGTTCTGGATCTTCTCCTTGTCCTTGGCCTTTATGTAACCGTGGACTGTCCCTGATGTTGCTTCCACCACTTTCCTTTCTCTCAAAACGTTTTCGCCCGGCGCAGCCGGAGGGCGTTGGAGAGCACCGTGACCGACGAGAGCGCCATCGCCGCCGCGGCGAGGATCGGGTTGAGGAACCCGTACTCGCCAAGCAAGGGCCGCAGCGACTCGGGCACGGTGCCCCCGCTGAAGAGGGGGTAGAGTATCCCGGCTGCGATCGGGATCAGCGCCACGTTGTAGGCGAAGGCCCAGAACAGGTTCTGCTTGATATTCCTCACCGTGACCTTCGAAAGCTTTATGGCCCGCGCCACCCCGCGCACGTCCCCCGAAACGAGCGTCAGATCCGCAGCCTCCGTCGCCACGTCGGCGCCGGTACCGATGGCGACGCCTACGTCGGCGGCCGCCAGTGCCGGGGCGTCGTTGATGCCGTCGCCGACCATGCCCACCACCTTGCCTTCCCCCTGCAGCCGCTTCACCTCCACGGCTTTATCTTGCGGTAGCACCTCGGCCAGCACGCGGTCTATGCCGAGCTGACGTGCGATGGCTTCGGCGGTCCGGCGGTTGTCTCCGGTAAGCATGGCGACCTTGAGCCCCAAGGCGTGCAGCCGCTCGACCGCTTCCCCGGACTCCTCTTTGATGGTGTCCGCAACGGCCACGAGCCCTACGGGTTTACCGTCCACGGCGACGAACATGGGCGTCTTTCCGGCGGCCGCAAGCTCCTCGCTCCGGGATACGAGACCGTCTTCGTCCACGCCGGCCTCATTTAAGAACCGGCGGTTCCCGACCAGGACGCTGTGGCCCTCCACCCGGGCTTTGATGCCCCAACCGGCCACGGCGTCGAACCCCTCCGGCTCGACGAGGGGGACGCCGCGCGCCCGCGCTCCGTTTACTACCGCCTCGCCCAGGGGGTGTTCGCTGCCGCGCTCGGCGGAGGCCACCAGGCGCAGAAGCTCGTCCTCCGGGAGCCCGTTCGTCGGCACCACGTCGGTCAGCTCCGGCTTGCCCCTGGTGAGGGTGCCGGTCTTGTCCAGGATGACGGTGTCCAGCTTGTGAGCTTGCTCCAGCGCTTCGCCGCCCTTGATCAGGATGCCCATCTCGGCTCCTTTCCCGGTTCCGACCATGATGGAGGTCGGGGTGGCGAGCCCCATCGCGCACGGGCAGGCGATGATGAGGATCGCCACGAAGTTCAACAGGGC
>JALZEL010000359.1 GCA_030862075.1 Actinomycetota bacterium
GAATAGGTGATAGCCCCGGTCCGCTAGGGGAGTTGCTTAGGCTATAGGACCGGGGCTATCGGGGTTTCCTGGAACACGCCTTCTCGGATTCTCGGTGAATAAAGGCTAGTGGCAACGGGGCTGCCCCTCACAGATCAGTCTTGACAGTTTCAGTATTTGCGGTCATTAATCAAAGTGTTAACCAACCCGCTGGGGAGGTGGGAGGAAGGAGGAGCGGCATGTAATAGAGTGAAAGAGTAAGGGAAAAGTAGAATCAAAGGGATAATCATCCTTTTCGCCAAAGGGAGGACATCATGAGCGAAAATCTGCTCCGCCGCGAAGATCCCAACGTTCCGACCGAGGAACGCGCGCGGGAGCGCTTGCGCCAGGCAATAGAACTGCGTGAACTGGAAGAGCTGCCGAGCATTCCAGGCATCCTGAACCGGCCACGCTACTTGGTCACCTACATGAACTCAAACACCGCGAACGAGACGATGCGGTCAGCCACGGTGGTGTCTGTGACCAACCAGAGCAACCTCATCAACCGGATATTCGTCACGTTCTTCAAAGGTTTCACGGACGACTCATCGCCGGTTGGCATGGCGGCGTTCGCGATCCCACCGCAGTTCACGGTCGACTTCGCATCCCGGCATCTACCGAGCGCATTGACGGCCACGAACGCTGTTCCGAATCCGGAACTGACCTTTGACGAAGGCCGCGCAATCGTATCGTCGATGTGGCGGGAGATTGGCGTGAGCGCGCGGGTGTACTACACGGCCGGCGACCGCGACGAGAACCTGCTTGCCATCACCGACTCGAAGGTGGTCGTGTACGGCGGAAGCAACAACGGCGACTGATTGGTAACAATGTAGGGGATCCCGGCTCTTTTCATGCCCTCTGAGTTTCCGAGAACACATCTTGTCGGCAATCCGGTGAATAAATAGAGGCGTCGGGGCAGTCCCTATAGGGCAACTCTTCAAGGATCAACCGAGCATCCTTCCAATGAGCAAAACCCTAACCTTCGACAGACCCTAAAAGGTGATGCCAGTAGATCTTGCGCACCCCGCAATGGCGTGTAAAGTGGTCAATCGGCGTGGTGCCGACCGGGGCGCGTCCTAGCCGGGACTGATTGAGGGGGGCAGTCTTTTCGGCAGGGGCGGGCCCCGGCTTTTCTGGTGGGGGGTTAGACGGCTCGGGTTGGGATACACTTACCCAGTCGGCGGCGCGTTTGGCTCCCCCCTCCGCGCCGTCGGCGCATTGCGAGCGTAGAGGTACTAGCGCGGCTTATCAAGCGGGGTAGCGACAAAGTATCAAGCTGCTACTCTCCGGGTTGCTGATAAGCCTGGGCCCTCAAAGCCTTGTAAGCTTCCTTCGAGGTTCTACGCTCTGGCCCCAACGTACTACATGCTAGGCAGCAGGCACGGTATAGCTTATCGCCCGTAGCTGAGACAATCACAGGGCTGTGATGGCTGCAGCGGTATCTAGGTTTGTAAGAGTTCACTGCGCATTAGACTCTTTCTAAGAGAACTTTAGTTACAGCCTTATTGATCCGCTCGGCCCCGGTCGCATAGACCTATAGGACCGGGGCTAAGCGGCGTTCGGGAAGTATTAGGCGGTGTTGTGTTTGAGGCGTTTGGGTGGGATGATGACTGACGGAGGAGGCCCAGATGGGGGGCGGGCTATAACGCCCGCGGGGGTTCGAATCCTTCCTCCGCTTTAGCAGTGGGTTGGCTCGGGAGCCTCCGGGGGCAATAGGACCGGGGCAATGGGCAAGAGACAGGCCCTCCGAAGAACGTCAGGGAGGACACCAGTCGGAGGGCCTCAATAACGAGACTGAAGCCCCTCTACTCATCCTCGTCTTTCACCGGCACTTCTTCTATGCGATCCAAATCCAGGTCCTCTGGCGGCTGCTCACCGTGACGCTCAAGCACTCGTATAGCCTCTTCGAGGGTGGTGTCGTCCCCGACGCTAGCCGCTTCAAGCACGGAAGCCCGGCGGAAGACCGATTGGGCAAGCTGAGACTGTCGATACCCCTCCACGTTATGCTCCACCTCGACCTCGTATGCCTGCCGCAGATATTCGTTGATCTTCCACAACAACGCCCGATCCTTCGGCAGCGCTTCCATCATCGCCCCGACCGCCTCTTCGGGGCTAAGCTGCACCACGAGCATCTGATCGAGAAGCTCTCTCCCCTCGGGACTGAGTTCTTCTACCAAGAACTTCGGCGGCGGTATGGAGTACCCCTCTTCAGTCACCGAACCTCCTCTCACTAAAGGGACCGAGGCCTCCCCGTAAGGATAGCCCCGGCCCGGCAGGTGTTACTCGGCCAGCTCCTCCAGCTCCTCAAGGTCTTCGTCCCTGACCTCAAAGCGTTTACGCGGATCGTCATCGGGGACGAAGACCATCAACCCTACATCGGCCACGTCACCCGGTTCGTCCCGGTCGTCTGCAACAGGCCACGCATAGCCGGTGTACTCGTGCACGTAGGTAGTAATGCTCAGATCATCGCCAATATATCGGACACGCACCGCGGATTCAGGCATTGACATCTATCATCCTCCTCTCAAGCTAAGGGCCGGGACCCATGATATAGAGCCCCGGCCCGGTCGGCTCTCTAAGCCTTACCTTGCCTCAGACGCTTGGTTCGGTCGAGAAGCATCTGCCGTTCCTCGTCGTCCATTAGCTCGTTGCGGTTTCTAGTAGCTTTGTCCCTAAAGTTAATAATATTGACTCGATTCATTTCTAAAATATATTATGATGACTTCGATAAACCTGATCACGGAAAGGAAGCGCGTATGCTAGCCACGGTGTACCTGGACGGCAAGAAATTGAAAAGGATAAGGACGCTGAAGGGCAAGACTCAACGCGCCCTATCGAAGGAAGCCGGCGTGAGCACGAGCACTATCTGGCTCCTGGAGACCCGTGAGAAGAACGAGAGGTTTCACCCGCCCACCCTTACCAAGCTCGCTCGGGCCCTCGGAGTGGAACCCACCGAACTCGTGAGCGGGGAGTAGCCATGCCTAGCACCAACGGCCACAGCCCCCAGCGAGCAATCCTCTACGCACGCGTGTCCACAGATGAGCAAGCCCGTAGCGGCTACTCCTTAGCACAGCAAATAGAAGCTCTTAGAGACTATGCTGCCCGAGAAGGGTACGAGGTCCTCGAGGAGGTCCTGGACCCCGGTTAGAGTGGGGCGAGCCTGGAGCGGCCGGGGATGGACCGTGTAAGGGATATGGTATCCAGTTCGGGTATCTCTGCCGTATTTGCCCACGATAGGGACCGTATCTCGAGGGAACCGGCCTATCTGTATATCCTCAAGACCGAGTTCGAGGCCAGGGGGTGTGTCCTAAGAGCGCTCAATGATCATGGCGACGATAGCCCCGAAGGTCAGCTTACGGACGGTATCATCGATCAGCTTGCCAAGTTCGAGCGTGAGAAGTTCAAGGAGCGCTCCAGACGCGGGAAGATGCGTAAGGCCAGAGAGGGCCGGATATCGGTCACCTACCCGAAGTATGGGTTTAGGTTCAAGGACGATAGCCGCACCGAGCTTGTCGTCTACCAACCAGAAATGCTGGTCTTGAAGAAGCTCTTCGAGCTTGCGACGGAAGGGTATGGGCTAGCCGCCATATGCTCCAGACTAAGCCAGGAGGGTATACGCACGCCCCGGGGCTGTGAACGTTGGGATCAACGAGCGGTAAGGCGAATCATATTCTGCGATATGTACAAGCCGCACACCTACTCCGAGGTAACGGAGCTCACCACGCCTGAGGTTGCGGCTAGTCTGGACCCAGACAAGGAGTATGGGTCCACTTCGCAAACCAAACCAAAGCGACCTATAGCCCCATCTCAGAGCCCGACGGCAACGGGGGGAAGAAATACCGCAAGAGCAAGACGACCACCGTGAGACCTCGGGAGGAGTGGATAGCAGTACCCGTACCAGCCTATCTCTCTAGGGAGTTGGTAGAGCGAGCCCGTAGGCAAATAAAGGCGCATAAGCCGAGCGAGCGCAGGTACCTGACCCGCCCGTGGGAGCTTCGAGGCCTTGTACGCTGCTCGTGCGGCAGACTCATGACTACACATACCGTCAACCCCAGGAAGGACAAGCTTTATCATTACTACACCTGCCGCGATAGGGATAGAGGCGTGCCTGGGGCGGGGTGTAAGGAGAAGTCCCTTAACGCCACCAAGACTGAAACTCGTGTCTGGGGATTTATCTCCGACATCCTAAGTGACCCCGAAAAGCTAAAAGACGGTATAGAACGGCTCATAGACTGGGAGAGGAACCAGAGTAGGGGCGGCGACGACCAGGAGCGCAAGACGTGGGAGACCAAGCTCTCGGAGTGTGCGAATCTCAGAGCAGCCTATCAGGACCAGCAGGCAGCAGGGCTTATGACCCTCGACGAGCTTAAGGAGAAGCTCGAAAGGCTAGAAGGGACCCGTACCTTGGCCCTCTCCGAACTCTCGAAGATCGAGGGGCGCCTAGAGCGTATCGCCGCCCTTGAGGAGGATAAGGACGCCCTCTTGGAGCAGTATTCCGCTCTCGTCCCCGAGAGTCTAACGGAGCTCTCTCCCCAGGAGAAAAATCATCTTTACCACATGTTAACGCTTGAGGTGGCCCCTACTGAGGAGGGGCTACAGGTCTTCGGCATCTTCGGTGATGTTTGTATTTCTAGGACGGCAATGAACACCGCAACCCTTGCAAACCCTTCTGGCGTCCCGTAGCGCCCGAGCGATATCTGCGCCTCCACCTGTCCACGGACCGCCTCGACCGAGACGCACAACCTCCGCCCGTGACGCATCAATAGCGGTCGAGCGTTCGGTGTAGATGCGCCCGGGACTTAAGGTGTTGACAAGGATGCCGTCCGGGGCCAGCTCGAAGGAGAGGCTCTTCGCGAGCCCGGCTACCCCGGCGCGGAAGGTGTTGGAGAGGATGAGGTTCTCCAGGGGCTGCTAGATGGAAGACGAGGCGACGTTGACGATGCGTCCCCCTCTCCGCTCCCTCATGCGTGGCAAAGCCTCGCGGACGAACCGGATTACGCTCATCACGTTCAGCTTGAAGGCGCCTTGCCAGTCCTCGTCTCGGACGGCGTCGAAGGTTCCGGCAGGTGGTCCTCCTGCGGTGGTTATCAGGACGTCCAGGCCCCCGAACCGCTCCGCCATCCGCTCCACCAGCGCCCGGATGTCTTCCGCCCGGGTCAGATCCGCCCGTTGGTGATCCACTACGGCGTTGGTGGCGTCGCGTATCTCCCCGGTAGTATCTTCAAGCGAGGCTTCGTCGCAGCCGGAGATCATCACCCTGGCGCCTTCGGCAGCGAGCCCGTTGGCTATGGCCCATCCAAGGCCCTTGCTTGAGGCCGCAACCAGCGCCACCCGCCCGGCCAGTCCCAGATCCAAACCTATCTCCTCCTTAATACCGGGTTCGACAACGGCTCGAACCCCTCTATCGGCAGGACACCGCGTCGCCGCTCCGGATCTGCACCACCCCCGGCGTCCCCGTCGAGATGATGGCCTCCGGTGACGGCTGGATCTCCTCGTGTTGGACAATCACGGACGCTCTATGCCTTCTGGAGGTTCCCAGAGATTCGGAGAGCGCGAGGGCTAATATTTCATTAGCAACGATGAGCGTCTTAACAAACGCCTCGTACAGCCCAAGCCCGAGCAATTAGGCGAATTCTGCCGTCTGGATCAGTCGGTAAACTAGCCCGTAGCCTCTCTCGGAGTGCCGCCCGGCGCTCCTCACTCAGCGACATGGCATAGCTCGGTGCAGGTGCCTGGGCACTTAGGAGAGGGGCCCAGTACTCCTCGAAGTTGCGGAAGTCGGTCGGTACGTCGATTGCGCGCACCTCAACCCCTTCTAGTCCAGCTGTGCGGAAGAGTTTGCTGAGCGGCTCTGGCTTGCAGAGCGGGAAGCGCTTGCCCTCATCCAGTTCCCGTGCCTTCTGGTCCAAGGCACCCGCAGCATCCCAGAAGTAGCGAATCAACTGCATACCCTCGGCGTAGTCCCACACGTAAGCGGCAACGGTTCCGCCTCGGCGAGTTGCGCGCATCATTTCCGCTACCGCTTTATCGGGCCTGCGCACAAAGTTGAGCACGAGGCCAGCGACCACCGCATCGTATGCTGCCGTCGGTGCTTGCAGGGCTTGAGCATTTCCTACCTCGAAACGGGCCCGCGGGTCATTGACTCGCGTGCGCGCGAATAAGATGTAAGCTGTAGAAGGGTCGATGCCCACCACTTCGTGGGGCTCTGCGTGCGTGAGAATTGCCTGGCTAAGTGCTCCAGTGCCGCAGCCGACATCCAGCCAGCGGCTGCCAGGTGGAATCCCGAGCCACCTCAGGAACTCCCGAGCTACGAGGCGACTCCAACGGCCCACATAGGGTTCATAGGCATCGCCGCTATCCCACCTGTCTGCTCCATCGGCATGATCTGGTTGCTCATCCATATTGCTATCTCCTCGTAGCCAACTTAAGTCATGAATACCAGGATACTTAAGCCGAACAATTCGCTAAAGAGCTTGCGCCTACTCCAGGGGCCGGATTGCCTGTTCTGGATATTCCCAACGGTTTTCCGAGAAGTCACGTACCTGCATGCAGTCCAGTGAGCAGGACACGAGCGCCTAACCGCTAGACCAGCGCCAGCTCGACCTCCGGCTCCTCACCCAG
>JALZEL010000362.1 GCA_030862075.1 Actinomycetota bacterium
GTCGCCGTCGCCCTGCCGATACCAGAGGTGCCCCCCGTGATCAGGACCACCTTACCGTTCATGCTAGCGTTCGTGTTCTCCACGCTTCTCCTTTTGGCCGCTCGTTCCCGGCGAAACCCGAGGCCTGTCCCCGAGTCTATACCGCCACGGGTCAAGTATCGTTCCCGAAGAGCCCGCGGCCCGTGATCGGGTGCACGAAACGCATGTACCCCTCGCGGGCCAGCGCCGTGAGCACGTAGACACCGGCGGCACAGGAAGGCCTGGTTCGGCGTTAGTCGAAGGGGGGAAGGTGGAGAAGAAAGGTTTAAAGATCGGGCAGCTCCACCTCGTCTCCCACTCCGACGCCGCGCTCGTCGAAGAAGCCCTGGTTAACTTCGAGGGCGTACATGGCGGGCTCGGCGGAGGGGTGGCCGGTCTCGTCGAGGGGCTGCATGTCCTGGATATCTATTATCCGTTCTTCGGCGTCGATGTAGGCGATGGAGAGCGGGATGAGAGTATCCCTCATCCAGAACGAGAGCTGTTGTTCCCTGTCGAAGACGAAGAGCATGCCGGCGTTCTCGGCGAGCTCGGTACGTTCCATGAGGCCTCGCTGACGCTCGGCGTAGTCGTCGGCGATCTCGACCTCCACCTCCACCCTTTGACCGCCGGAGGCGTCTATCGCGACGGTGGCGCTTTCGTCGGGGCTGGAGGTTTCGGCTTCCGAAGAGGTCTCAGCTTCCGAGGAGGTCTCCTCCCCCGAGCAGCCCACCAGAACGAGGCCACAGAATAGCGCGGCGAGGACGACCGATAAACCCCTCATTGCAGCGCGAACTCCACCCGCTTGTTCTGGCGGCCCTTGCTCTTGTGGCCCGTTATCCGAAGCTCCCCGACCTCTTCGGTATTCGCGACATGGGTGCCGCCATCGGCTTGGGTGTCTATGTCCTCTATCTCCACGATACGCACCGTCTCGACGTGCTCCGGCACCAGGTTCACCTGCGTGCGGATGAGGTTCGGGTTCTTCAGCGCCTCTTCGCGAGGAAGTTCGTAGACCTTTACGGGCCGGTTCTCGGCGAGAGCATCGTTGGTCAAGCGCTCTATCTCGCCGACGACCTCCACCGTCCACTCCCCCGGAAAAGAGAAATCCATCCGGGCCCGGTCGGCGCGCATCTGGCCGCCAGTCACTCTGGCGCCGAAGTTACGAAAGATCACGCCGGAGAGCACGTGCAAAGCGGTGTGATGGCGCATGTGAGCGTAGCGCCGTTCCCAGTCGAGCTCCCCACCCAGCTCTCGTACGGTATCGGGAATGGCGTTGTCGAGGACGTGTATCACCTCGCCTCCCTCCCGCCGCAAGTCGACCACGTTAGCGCGAATCGGGCCGACACCCAAGGTTCCCTTGTCCGCGGGCTGACCTCCGCCACCGGGATAGAAGGCGGTACGATCGAGGGAGACCTCACGCCCAGCCATCCCGATCACCCGGGCCTCGAACTCTTTGAGGTAGGCGCCCTTGAGGAAGAGTTCCTCGGCCATCAGAGCGGGAGGGTGCCGCGCTCGCGGTCCTTGAACGTGACGACCTCCCGGTAGCCGACGTCGTTGACGAGCTTGAGGCTCTCGTCGTAGCCCATCGCGACCTGATCCGGGGCGTGGGCGTCGGAGGAGAGGATTATCGGGACGCCCCGGCGATAGAACATCTCGAGGAGTTGGCGGGAGGGGTAGACCTCGCCGACGGGCTTGCGCAACCCCGCCGCGTTCACGTCCACGACAATGCCGGACTCGGCGACGGCGTCAGCGGTCTCTTCGAGCATTAGGGTGATGTCGCGTTCGGGGAAATGGCGGAAGATCTTGATGAGGTCCGGGTGGCCCAGGATCTCGAAGCACCCCGAAAGCGCGGCCTCTCGCACGTTCACGTAATACCTCTCGTAGAGCTCGTAGGCGTCGAGCTTCTCGTAGATCTCGCGGTGATCCGGGTGGTCCACCTCCTCGCCCTGGACCCGGTGGACGCTCCCGATGACGTAGTCGTAGGGGAGAGCGGTAGAATCGCGCTCCATGCGCTCCTCAGCCCCAGGGACGAAGTCTATCTCTATCCCCAGGCGCAGCTCCACGTCTTGGGATTTCTCGCGGGCTTCCTGGAAAGCAGCGAGGTCTATCTCGTCGAGGTAGCGATCGTGCTCGGTGATGCCCATCTGCTTGAGGCCCCGGGCTTTGGCGACTTCGCAGTATTTTAGGATGTTCTCGACCGTCATGGGCCTATCGCCGTGGGCTATGATGTGCAGGTGGTAGTCGATCAAAGCATTCTCCTAGCTTTTTACTCTCGCGACGATTCTATAAGATTACACGCTGGGTTTATGCGGGTATAAGCAGTCCGTCCTGCAGATTCGAGTAGCGGAGATAGAGATGCGCAAGGTGGCTTACGGGTTCACGGCCGCAGTCGCGGTGGCCGTAGTCGTCGTTGAGCTCCTCGGCGCTCCGGTACTCGTTATCTTCGCCCTCACGTCTTTGGCCCTCGTGGGCCTAGCCTGGGTCCTCGGGCAGGCCACCGAGTCTCTAGGCCACCACGCGGGTCCCCGAATCGGGGGGGTCCTCAATGCCACCTTCGGCAACGCCGCCGAGCTCATTATCACCATCTTTGCCCTCTCTGCCGGGCTCACGACCGTGGTGAAGGCCTCGATCATCGGCTCGATCATCGGCAACGTCCTCCTCGTGCTCGGGGCGAGCCTCCTCCTCGGCGGCCTCAAAAACGGGACCCAGAACTTCTCGGCGACCATCGCCGGGATAAACGCCTCGATGCTCGCCATCGTCGTGGCGGCGCTCGCCCTGCCGACGATCTTCGCCGCTACCGAGACCGAGAACGGCGCCGCCCCCCCACCACCCTGAGCATCGAGGTAGCGGTCGTGATGTTCGTCCTCTACGTCCTCTACATCCTCTACTACTTCCGGAGCCCGGAGGGGAGCATCGCGACCGGAGAGGGACACGCGCCGTTCGGCAGGGTGGCCTCCTTCGTGCTACTGCTCGGGTCGACGGCAGCGGTAACCTACGTCTCGGAGGCGTTCGTGGGGGCCATAGAGCCGCTGGTCGAGGAGATCGGGATCTCCGAGCTTTTCGTCGGCGTGATCCTGATTCCCATAGTCGGCAACATCGCCGAGCACATCGTGGGCGTCCAGATCGCCTACAAGAACGATATAGACTTCTCGATGGCGATCTCTTTGGGCTCCTCGATCCAGGTCGCGCTGCTGGTCACGCCGATCCTGGTCTTCCTCGGCCCCCTCCTGGGTCACCCTTTGGACCTCGTCTTCACCCCTCTGGAGCTCGGCGCTTTGGGCGCGGCGGTAATCTTGACAGGCTTCATCGCCCTCGACGGCAGGTCGAACTGGCTCGAAGGCGCCATGCTCTGCGGCGTCTACGTGATCGGCGCGCTCGCCTTCTTCTTCTCGCCGTAAGCAGCGGTCGGCTTTCGGCGATCAACGGGCAACAGAAACCGAACAGCTGATTGCTGATGGCTGAAAGTTCTCTAAGCCACCCACCGCCAGGTGACGAAGAGAGCCGTGAGCGCCATTCCCAAGCCGCCGCTGACGAAGAGCCACAGCACGAGGGCGGGCCTGTTGCGCGAGAGCAGGGAGCCCAAGACCAGGAAGAGCGGGAACGCTTCGAGCACGAAGCGAGGCAGGCCTAGGAGCGGGATTAGGGCGCTGGGTGTGAGGAGGTGCAGCAACACGACGATGAAGGAATACAGCGAGAGCTCCGGCGGCAAGATGAAGAAGCCGATCACCATTAGGACGAGTAAAAGGACGAGAAAGACGACGTTCACGACGCCGGAGGCTTCGAGCGCCGAGCCGGACGCCGGGTCGAGGAAGAGGGTCGCGGGGTCTAGTACGTACCGCAGGCCCTCTCCGGCGTCGATCCAGGCGTTCTGGAGCGTCTCTAACGGGTTGGTGAGATCGCGTCCCCAGTACTGACTTTGCTGGCGGGCGAAGAACAGGGGGTCCCCAAACCGGGACCACAGAAAGGCCACGTACCCGAGGAAGCCCGTCGGCACGAGGGCCGTCTCTAACAAACCCCGCCACCCGAACTCTCGCCTGCTCCTCAGCCACTCGTAGAGGAGTGGGACGAGCAAGAGCACCCCGAGGTTGCGAGTCGCGGCGGCCAGAGCCCCCAAGATACCCGCGAGCAACAGGTCCCGTCGAACGTACGTCGCCCAAAGCGACCCGACGGCGAACGCGAGGAACAGCGCCTCTGTGTAAGGGGCGTTGAGGAAAAAGGCCGTCGGGAAGAAGGCGAAGACGAGGGTCGCGGCCCTCGCGGTCTCCTCATCTCGTAGCTTCTCGGCGATCCCGTATAAGAAGTACAGCGCGAAGGCGGTAGCGACGAGAGAGACGAGGACGCCCCAGAAGGCTGGTCCGCCACCAAGAGCCGCCCCAACGCGCACGATCATCGGGAAGACGGGGAAGAAGGCGTAGCTCACCGGGGCGCGCGCCTCGTAGCCCTCGGTCGCGATCTCCGCGTACCACGCCCCGTCCCAGTGTGCCCAATAGCTCAGGAAACCAGGCGTCTCCCGGGGCACTGTGGTCGTCTCCGCCCACGGCAGGTACGTCGCCGCGACCGCCCCCACCCCGAGGAAAAACAGCCGCGAGAGGCCGAAGACCGTTAGTACGAACGGCCAGGCGGAGTTGACGCCGGCTGTTTTAGTAGCGGAGATTCGGTCCCCTGCTTATCGCCCACCAGGCGCCGGTGAAGGCGAGCGCCGCCAGGGCGAAGACCACCCCTAGAGTGGGATAGGGGTTCAGGTCGGACGTTTCGAGCGTTGCGTAGCGAGCGGCGTCGACCATATGGAAGATCGGGTCGAAGAGCGTCGCTACCCGTAAGGCACCCGGCAGCATCTCGACCGAGTAGAACACGCCGCCCAGGAAAGCCAAAGGCTGGATGACCACGTTCGTAAGGAAGGAGATGTGGTCTATCCTGCTCGCGAGAGCCCCGACCATCGTCCCCAAGGAGGCGAAGCTGAAGGAGGAGAGCGCCCCGATCACGAACAAGAGGCCCGGATGCTCCACGCTTACGCCCACGAACGGTGCTCCCACGGCAAAGACCCCGATCCCCATCACCAGGCCCCTCAAGGTCCCGCCCAAAGAGTAGGCCAGCGTGATCTGCAGGTCGCTCATCGGGCTGATGAGGACCTCGTCTATGTAACGCTCGCGCTTGGCGTCGAAGAC